>NZ_JBFNFI010000001.1:0-244407 GCF_046035495.1 Helcococcus sp. KG196 | reverse complement strand
AACACTGAATCCATGAGGTTCAGTGTTGACTCTTATAAATCTGATCAAATGATCATAAAATTGAATTAAATGATTTTCCTAGGTAGCTCAATGGCGGAGCACTCGGCTGTTAACCGATAGGTTGTGGGTTCGAGTCCCACCCTGGGAGCCAATATGCCGGGGTGGCGGAACAGGCAGACGCACAGGACTTAAAATCCTGCGGAGGTTAAACTCCGTATCGGTTCGATTCCGATCCTCGGCACCATTTAATTTTTAATTTAATATCGCGGGATGGAGCAGTTCGGTAGCTCGTCGGGCTCATAACCCGAAGGTCACAGGTTCAAATCCTGTTCCCGCAACCACACTCACTTTAGATGGCTAAATTTAGCCATCTTTATTTTTTGTTGCAGCAAAAGTATATCAAAATCTTAATCTCAGCTTATTTTATATAAATATTTAAGGTATTTTTATTCGAATATTTGTGAATTCATATCGTAGATAATATTTTTTTTAATAATTTTTTTATTAATTAAATTTTGTGTAGTGTTTGATCATTATTAAAAAAAATTAAATTAATAATGAAAAAATGAAAATAAAGTGGTATAATAAAACCGATAAAAATAGTTAAATATATAACTATTTTTGTTTAAGCTAGCTAAATGGAATATATAATAGAGAAAGCATGATTTGAGGAGGTGAGATTATGAATATAATATTATGTTTATCAAAAAATAAAGGTTTTACTTTTTTTAATCAAAGGCAGTCATTTGATAGAAATATGATTTTTGATATGATTATGCACGTCAATAATAGGAAGTTATACATTTCAAATTATACAAAAAAATTATTTGACAATTTGGAAATAAATTTAGAAAACATTTTTGTTTTGGATAAGCATAATAAAGAACAAATAGGAGAAGATGATTTTATCTTTATTGAAAAAAAAGAAGAATTAATTTTTTTTGAAAATGCTCCAAAGGAAATTGTTGTTTATAATTGGAATAGGGAGTATCCGACAGATTATTATTTTGAATTTGATTTTTCAGATTATTTAAAGATAAAAGAAGAATGTATAGTAGGCAATTCTCATGAAGAAATAACTAAAATAGTGTATAAAAAATAAGAGGAGAAGAAAATGAGAAAATTTAATAAAATTTTGATGATAATGTTGTTAGTATTAGGTGTTTTTGCATATAATTATTCAGATTATGCTGTAAATGCAAAAGTACAAGTTAAAAATTCTTCTAAATGTAAATTATCATCTGAAAAATCTAAGAGGAAAAATATTAGAAAGGTAAAATCATACAAAAAAACTCCAAAGGTAAAAAGAGTAACTCGAAAACCTTCAAAATCAAGTGAAAAATTTAAGGAAGAGTTAAAAAAAACAAAATTATTTTATGATATAAAAAGTATTCCGGAGTTTGATGGAAATACTCCTTTTGTAGTATTAAATAATAATATTCCTGATTTTTCTAAAGAAGGAAAGTTACCAAATAGATATGAAGTATATTCAGAATTAGATTCTAAAAATAGAGTGGGAGAAGCAGTTGCTTTATTAGGATTAGATACTATGCCTACAGAAAAAAGAGGCAAAATTGGTATGGTAAAACCATCGGGATGGCAAACAATAAAATTTGATATTGTTGATGGAAGATATTTATATAATAGATCTCACTTAATAGGATTCCAATTAGCTGGAGAAAATGCTAACAAAAAAAATTTAATGACAGGTACAAGATATTTTAATGTGACCGGAATGTTACCATTTGAAAATATGGTTGCTGATTATATTAAAGAAACAAAGAATCATGTAATGTATAAAATAACACCAATTTTTAAGGATAATGAGCTTGTGGCAAGAGGAATTATAATGCAGGCAAAATCTGTAGAAGATAATGGTGAAGGAATAAGCTTTAATGTATATGTATATAATAATCAACCTGGAATAACTATTGATTATAAAACAGGAAAAGCTGTTTTATCGAAATAAATAATGAAATTAGCTAGTTTTTTAATATTTTAATTCTATTGTATAATAATAAAAAAAGTAGATATTGTGAATAATATTATCTGAAAATTAGATTTAAAATTTAATTTTTTAGATGTAGGTTCATTGTAAATATCTACTTTTTTTAATATTTTGGTTTGTAATATATTAATATGTAAGTTGTAATTACAATTAAAAGTATGAAATAAGTTAATTATTAGGTATAATAAATATGTAAATAATTAAAAAGTTGGTGATTATTATTAAAAATTTGAGTATAGCGATTGTTGATGATGAAAAAAGTGTAAGACAATTATATTTAGAATATGTAAATGAATGGGTTAAAAATAATGATATGAATGCTGAAGTAATGTTATTTGAATCTGCTGAAGCATTTTTGTTTAATTATGAAGATAAGAGAGATTATGATATTATTTTGCTTGATTATGAAATGAAAAAGATGAATGGTGCAGAACTAGCGAAAAAAATTCGTTATTATGATAAAAATGTTCAGATTTTATTTATAAGTGGATATAGCGAATATATTGGAATTGGATATGAAGTTGAGGCAATTAATTATTTGATTAAGCCTATTGATAAGAATAGATTGTTTGAATTATTTGAAAAAGCATTTGAGAGATTGCAAAAGTCTGATAAATATGTTGTTTTTAAGACGGATGATGGAAATAGAAGATTAATGTTTAATAATATTTATTATATTTTAAGTGATAAGAATTATTTGAATATTTACTATAATAGTGAAATTTATAAAGTAAGAATGACGATGAAGGAAGTTGAAGAAATTTTGGATAAAAGATTTCATAAATTGGATAGATCTACAATTATCAATATTGAAAAGATTGATTTTTTAAGTAGAACTGAGCTTTCACTGGATAATGGGATTAATTTGACTATTGGTAGGGGAAAATTTGAAGATATTAATCGAAAATTTATTGAATATTTTTAGGAGATTTTATGAATTTTCTTGATAAAATTAGGTTGAAATTTGGTAGAAAAGATATATTAGAATATCAACAAACTTTGATTAATACTCATTTTGAAGAAGTTGAAAATATGTATCAAGATATGAGAAAATGGCGTCATAATTATAGAAATCATTTGCAAATTTTGAAAGCTTATTCTGAAAATAATGATTTAGAATCTATTAAAAATTATTTAAATGAGTTAGAAAATGATTTACATTCAATTGCTCCTGTTATTAGGACAGGAAATAAAATGACTGATGCAATTGTAAATTCTAAAGTATCTATTGCAAAGGGAAAGAATATTAATGTTATAGTAGATGTTAATATTTCAAAGATTGTAGATATAAAAGAGGTTGATTTGACAACTATTATTGGAAATTTATTTGATAATGCAATAGAAGCATCTATGGATTTGCCAAGGGAAGATAGATATATTAGATTATATATGGACATGAAAGGTAAGAAGCTTTATATTTCTTTTACTAATTTGACTAAGCTGAAGAAACAAGATAAGTTTGGAAATTTGTTTAAATCTACAAAAGGAATTAATCGTGGTTTAGGACTTATATCAATTGATGAAATTATTGAAAAATATAATGGGTATATTTCTAGAAATTCGGAAGATAATGCATTTACAACTGAAATATTAATTTGAAGACTAGGTCGACCTAGTTTTTTTTGTCCCAAAAATTGATTAATTCATCCCATAAATGTTTAAAAGTTAAATCTTGTGATAAAGTATGAATATATAAATTATTTATAGGAGGAATGATGAAAAAATACGGAATTTTACAAAATGTATTTTATATGATAAAAGAAGCGTGGGAAGTTCGTAAAAACTTATTGCTGTTATTTGTTGTTATTAGTATTTTTGCTAAAGTTGGATTGGCGATTGTTGAACTTTTTATTACACCTGAAATTGTAAAAATGATACAGCTTAAACAGGATTTTGGCTTAATAGTTATCTATATAATTTGTATAGTAGGAATTTATTTTATTTTTGAAGCAATTAGGGATGTTGTTTTACAGTTTATTATTACACCGAAAATTGATGTAAGAACTAATTTAATTTTTAAGATTCTTAAAAGAAATTTAACAATGCCATATCAATTAACATTAAATTCTAAATTAAAACAAAATTTTAAGAGATGTCAAGAATTAACATCTAGTAATCATACTTTTTCTGAGTTAATTTTTGATTCTATAATAAACTTTGTTTCAAATTTTATTATGCTTGTAATATATATAAAACTATTATCAGTGCTTCCAATATTTTTAATAATTTTTACCGTTATTAGTAGTATGCTCTCATTTTATATAGGTAAAAAAATTAAAGATTGGAGATTTAATCATGCTGAGCAGGAAAATGAATTTTTTGGAAAAACATATTATCTATATGAAAAATCATCTAATATTACTTCTGAAAAAGATATTAAAATGTTCGGTTTAAAATCGTGGTTTGATGATATATTCAATTCGGTTATTTTTTCATATGATTCCTTTTTGAGGAAAGCATCTAATAAAGAGTTTTTATCCGGTTTATTGGCTGCTATAATTGATTTATTTAGAAATGGTATAACCTATTATTATTTAATAAATTTGGTATTTAATAAGCAAATAGACGTTGCGGGTTTTATTTTATTATTCTCTGCACAAGGTAATTTTTCGAAAAATATTTTAGATGTTTTTAATGAAATGTATAATTTTGTTAAATATTCAAATGATGCAAATATTATTAGAAGTTTTTTAGAATATGAGGATCCTTATAATTTAGATGATGGAATTGAAATTAACAATTTTGATGTAAATAATATTAACATTGAATTAAAAAATGTGTATTTTAAGTATCCGGAATCTGATGAATATATTTTAGAAGATATAAACATGAAGATTAAACCTAGAGATAAAGTTGCGATAGTAGGTATGAATGGCTCTGGGAAAACTACTTTAATTAAGATAATTATTGGTTTTTTGGATCCGACAAAAGGTGAAGTTTTATTGAATGGAAAAAATATTAAGCAATATAGAAGAAGAGATTATTATAAAATTTTTTCTGCAGTATTTCAGGATTATTCAATCATTCCTGATAAATTAAAATATAATATAACACAAGATTTTAAAGATAATAATATCGAGAAAATTAACAAAATAATAGAGCTTTCCGGATTAAAGGAAAAGGTTGATTCTCTAGAAAAAGGTATAGATACAGTCCTAATGAAGCATGTTTATGAAGAAGGACAGGAGCTTTCCGGTGGAGAAATCCAAAAATTATTATTAGCTAGAGCTTTATATAGAAATTCTCCATTTTTAATTTTAGACGAGCCGACTGCTGCACTTGACCCGATTGCTGAGAGAGATTTATATAATAAGTATAATCAATTGACAAGTAGTGCTACTTCTATATTTATTTCTCATAGAATGGCATCGACTAGATTTTGTGATTATATTTTATTAGTAAAGGATAAGAAAATTTTAGAAAAAGGAACACATGATGAACTTATTAATTTAGGTGGAGAGTATAAGTATTTATTTGATGTTCAAAGTAAGTATTATAGGGAGGGAGAAAATGTTTGAAAAAATTAAAGTTTATTTTAGAAGTTTAAGTTATTTATTTAATAATTTTAAAAAATATATGATTTTTGTAATTGTTTCATCAATTATGAAATCTCTTCTTCCACTTATTTTAATTTATACTACAGCGAGAATGGTGGAGCATATAACCATTGGTGGAAATGAAAAAAATGTAATTATATGGGCATCAATTACTATTATATCAATATTTCTGGTTAAAGTCGTATTTGAAAAATTTGAGTCATTGTTTAAAAAAGAATATAGTAAGGTAATGATGATTTATAATAATCTTTTAAGAAAAGTACTTAATAATATGGATTATAAGGATTGTGAAAATCCTGAAATGATTTCAAAATTAAGAAATATAAGACAAATTCAAAATTTTACAGGAAAAGGAATTTTATCTCCAATTTATAATATTGATGAAATTGTTTCATCAATTACATTGATTATTGGGGGAATGGCATTAACTATTTCGTTTTTTAATAGTTATATTCCTGAAACTAGTAAATATGCTATATTAAATAGCACATGGGTTAATTTAGTATTTATTGCAGTTTTAATTATTACATCTGTTTTAGTAACAAAATTTGAAGTTATGTATGATTCTGTTTGGAAAGTAATTATGAATGCTGGGACACTTGGAAATAACCTATTTAGTTTTTATGGATTTATAATAAATGATTCTAAAAGGGCTGTAGATGTAAGAATGTACAACCAAGATAAGATTTCTTTGAATTTGATGAAACTAAACACGACATTTTCTACGGGTGGTGTTTTGGATAAAGCATTAAAAAGTGACGGTAAAAATTTTAAGATTTTAAAATCATTTGTTGCAAAAATTCAACTTTTAATTATATATGTTTTTGTAATTATTAAAGCATTTGAGGGTGCTATAACCATAGGTATGCTAACTCAATATATTGGAAGTATAACTCAAATTACGATAGGAATTACACTTTTAGTTTCAAGCTTGGGATATATCTTAAATAATTATGAGTATATAAAAGAAGCATTAGACTATTTAGAATATGATAAAACCATGTATAATGGTTCATTGACCACTGAAAAGAGAGCCGATAGAAAATATGAGGTTGAATTTAGAAATGTTTCATTTAAATATCCGGGATGTGATAATTTTGTACTTAAAAATATAAATTTGAAGTTTAAATTGGGCAAGAGATTAGCTATAGTTGGACAAAATGGTAGTGGAAAGTCTACATTTATAAAACTTTTAATTAGGTTGTATGATCCAAATGAAGGACAAGTTTTGCTTAATGGAATAGATATCAGAAAATATAATTATAAGGATTATTTGAAAATATTTTCAGTAGTATTTCAAGATTTTGATTTATTTGCATTTCCTATTGCACAGAATATCTCAGGTTCCATAAATTATGATAAAGAAAAAGTAATTAAAGCACTTGAAGATGTTGGAATGATGGATAGAGTTTCAAATATGAAAAATGGTATTGACACTTATTTATATAAAGATATTGACAAAGAAGGAGTTGACGTTTCAGGTGGAGAAGCTCAAAAAATAGCTATTGCAAGAGCGTTATACCAGGATGCAGCATTTATAATATTAGATGAGCCGACTGCAGCACTTGATCCACTTGCAGAACAAGAAATTTATGAAAAATTAGGAAGCATTGTTCAAGATAGAACTGCAATATTTATTTCTCATAGATTATCATCATGTAAATTCTCGGATAATATACTTGTTTTTGATAAAGGAAGTATAGTTGAAGAAGGAAATCATAATGAATTAGTGATAAAATCAGGAAAATATAAAGACTTGTGGGATGCACAAGCCGGATATTATGTGTAAAAAATATTTTGAATTTTTTATAAAAAAATATTATAATTAAATAAATTAAATTTAGCCCTAAGTTAACTTTTAGGGCTAAATTTTTAGATAAGAGGGATGGAATATGTTAAATTTTGAAATAAAAAAAATAATAAAGTCAAATGTCATATTATCAGTATTAGTATTTGCCTTAATTATGGCTTTATATGTAAATTTCATATCCAATATCACATATAATTTAGATTCTAAATATCCTTCTTATGGTAAAGCCGGTTCATCCCATATTTTTAATGGAAGTGTTATGGATAATAAATATAAAATAAAAAATTCTGCTAAATTTTTTGATACTTTTAATAAAAATCATTATAAATATGGTAGGCAAAATTATCCATGGCTTGTAGACTTCTTAAAAAATTTAGAGAAAAAATCTTTTAAGGAAATGTATGAGGTTGGTAAATTTGTACAGAAATTAGATTATGGTCAATTAGAATCAATAAAAAAACTTCAAAAAGAGCATGAAATAAAGATTGAAGATGAAAATGACAGGAAAACATTCGAATATGGCATTTTTGAGGCAGAATATTATCATGAAAATAATATCCCGTTTACAAAATATTTTGAACAGATATTGACAACTAATTTTGCGAGAAGAGTTGTATATAATAGTTATACAATTTTTGGATTGCCATTTATTTGCTTTTTAATCCTAGCTTTTTATGGAATAATCTCAAAGGAAAAAGATGAAGGGACTGTTAATTTATTAAAAGGACAGCCGATTAGCAGAGGAAAATTAGTTTTTTCAAAGTTATTATCTATGATATTGATTTCTGCTACATATGTTTTAAGCTTTTTATTGTTTTTGATGATAATTTGTGCAGTTCAAGGAATACATCTTGGTGGATTTTATGATATTTTCAGAGTATATCATGAAGGTGTAGATATTAGATATATTAAGGGATATGAGTTAATTTTTTTAATTGTATTATCATTTATGATAATAACAACTCTATTTTCTTCACTTATAATTATGATAAATACATTGTCGAAAAATAAGGAAGTTGCATTATCAATACTAATTGTAGTATTTGGATTGGGATATACTTTAACAGAAAATATAGGTTACTTACAAAATAGATTTAATCCTATTTACGCATTAGATCATGTGCGAACAATTATAGGAAAATTTAGAGAGATAACGGAGATTAATGGACATTCTTACATTGATAATATTAATCAAAGTAGTTTATTTTATCTTTTAGTTTTCTTGATTTTTGCGATTATGATATATGGCATTTCGGTTTTAATTTTTAATAAAAATATTGTATTTGGGGATAGTACTAGAAATGCTAATATAAAAAATTATAATATTTTTAAGTTTGAGATAAGAAAGTTGATTAAAACTAGTAGTTTTCAAATTTATATGATATTTGCTTTAGTTTTTGCATTTTCTCTATATGGTTTTAATGTAAAAGAAGTTAATGATAAATCAAATTATATTTTAGGTGAAAAGGGAAGCATAGCAGATTTAAAAAAAGAATTAAAAAATGCAGAAGAAAATTTATTAAATTCTAAAAATGAAATGGAAAAAATTGTTTTTCAAAAAGAAATAGATCAAATTAAGAATAAAATAAAAAATCAAGAGAAGTTAATTTCATCGTATAAATCGGGGAAAATCAAAGAATTTTATAATGCTCAATTAGAAAAGTCAACTTATTATTTTGATAAACAAGGCAAATCTCATTATGAATATAAGTTTGAAAAGCCAATGAGATTAGGGATAATTGAGACAAAATTATTAGATAAAAACTCAATAAGAGATGGAGTTTCACCTATACTTAGATATTCGTTTAATCATAGTGAGTATGAACAATTTGTAAATGGTGAATTTGAAAGAGAAATATTAAAAAGAGAGCAATACCTTACAAATGCCGGACTATACAGCTTTTTTAGAATGGTAAAATATCAAAATTTAGATATATTATTTTTAATTTTAATTGTATTTATGGTACTTGGTGGATATGTTTATGAAAAAGAAAATGGAAATCAGCTTAATTTGATATATACTCAACCTATTAATAAATTTAAGTATCATATACAAAAAGTTTTATCGCAGTTTATTGTGATAATAGGAGTTTTTGGAGTTGTAATGTTTTTTGTGATTTTGTTGGGAATATTATTTGAAGGCATAGGTGATTTTAATCAACCTGTGATAGAGTATTTAAGATTTTTTGAAAAAGCAAAATATGCAACGGAATACAACTCAAAAGACACATTTACAACTATGCCTATTTACATATATTTGATTAGGTTATTTGTTGTTATAGGATTACAAGGATTATTTTTATCTTCAATAGCTACATTAATTTCAATATTTACAAAAAGTAAAACATTTATAATTTCATCAGTTATAGGGATTTGTGCTTTAGGAGCATTATTAGTAAAAATAATTAACGTAAACATTTTAAAATTATTAAATCCATTTAATTATTTATTTGCAAATAATATAGCTGATAATTCAATAGTTGCAAAGTTGAATATGTCAGGGGGCAGCTATCTTTTCAGTTTATTAATTTTAATTTTATGGTCTATTTTAATTATGATTGTTGGTGCTAAATTAAGTCAAAATAAACAGCAAATATAATAAAATGTATATTTTATGTGTTTTTTTTGATATTATTATAACTTTTTTGTAATTGTAATTTATTTTACAAGTAAATATAATTTGAGTTATCAATATATTGATAATTAAAATATAAATTATAAAGATTATTTAAAAAGAGGTTATATGAAAAAAATTAAGAACGGACTATTATGTGTAATAGCTACAGGAATGATATTTAGTGCTTTGGGAAGTTTTAATATTGCCAGAGCAGAAGAAAAAAAAGAAAATGTAATTACCAGTAAAGATCAAGAGGATATTTATACAGGGAAAATTAGATTAAAAAATGGAATGGTAGATTCTATATTATTTAAAAATAATGTATTAGTAGATAATATATCCGACAATGATAATGATGGTATAAAAGATAAAGACGAATTGATTATAAAAGAAGAAAACGGTAAAAAATATTTAGAATATAAATCTCATCCACTGATTCCAGATAGTGATGGAGATGGAATAATTGATAAAGATGATAAAGAGCCGTTGAAGTGGAATATAAGTAGAAGAGATATGGCTATGTTTCAAAAAATGGCATATTACGATGAAGATTATATAGATAAACTTTTTAATGAAAATACTAATGAAAATGAAATAAAAAATAATTATGATAAAACTATACATACAGAATTGTCAAAATTTTGGGAAATAAAGAAAAAGCCGCAAACAAATAAAGGAAAATATAATTTTGGTGAAAAAGGTAGAGAAATATATCATTTAAGTAGTGGGTTAGATGGATATTTATTTACTACTAAAAAAGTGTATCCTTTTTTGGATGGAGAAGAGGTAAATGTTTTAGTTTTAAGGGGGACAGAAGGATATAAAGATTACTTTACGGATGCTTTACTATATTTAGGGGCTTGGAATCCTCAAGCATCTGATGCTACATTGTTAATTCAGTATTTAAAGGATAATGATGTGAAGAATTTATATATAGTAGGTCACTCTTTAGGAGGTTACCTTGCACAAATAGCTGCTTCGGAAGCACGTAAAATAGGATATACAGGATTTCAACAATCTTATACATTTAATGCACCTATGATTTCCAGACCTGAAGAATACAGAAAATTATCAGATCAATTAACGATAGAAGGAAAATCTACACATTTTGTTGTAAATAATGATATTGTATCAGTATTGGCAGGAAGTTTTGATAGACATATTTTAGTAGCCAATACAATTAATAAGCATTCAAGTATATCATATTTTGAACCTCACTTATCAAATTATTTTGATTTATATTATAGATGTGGGTTTAATGGAGGATTCTTACATCATAGAATGAAGGAATTGAAATTTTTTAATCCCTCATGATTAGTAAATTAAAGAATAATATTACACAATTGTAAGAGAAAAAATTAGTTAAATTGTATATAATTTAATATAGGTTAAGTTTCTGGAGGTATAATGGAAGAAAAAAAGTTTAAGGGCTTGGATAGTGTTGAAGTTGAACAAAGATTAGCTGAAGGATTAGGGAATAATAATGGAAAAGTTAAGAGTAAATCAAATAAAGAGATAGTATTTAGTCATATTTTTACATTATTTAATATATTAAATTTTATACTACTTTTAGTAATAATTGGAGTTTCTATAGGAGATTGGCAATATATTAAAAATGGATTATTTTTTAATCTTATAATAATAAATACTTTTATAGGGCTTTATCAAGAGATAAGGGCTAGAAATGCGGTTGAAAAACTTACTTTAATTACTCAAGAAGATGTTGTAGTTATAAGGGATGGACAAAAGAAAAATATCTCTCCTGAAGAGATTGTATTAGGAGATTATTTGATTATAAGTGCAGGAGAACAGTTAAATGTTGATGCAAAGGTTATAGATACAGAATATTTACAAATGGATGAGTCTCTTTTAACAGGTGAATCTAATGCTATAAATAAATTAAAAAATGATGAGTTATTAGCTGGAAGTTTTGTATTATCCGGAAAGGCTGTTGTTGAAGTAACAAAAGTGGGCAATGATACATTTGCATCTAAAATTTTGAGTGAAGCAAAGCAAGTAAAAAAATCTCGTTCACAAATTATGAAATCATTAAATTTTATAGTAAAGATTTTAATTTGGGTAATATTGATAGTAGGGATTGCATTAATATCTAGTAAATTAATAAGATTGGGAATGAATGATTTTAAACCTATAGTAGTTTCAACTGTTGCAGCTTTAGTAGGAATGATCCCTGAAGGTTTAGTTTTACTTACTTCCATTGCATTTGCAGTTGGAGTTATTAGATTATCAAAATCAAAAATATTATTGAATGACATGAGCTCCATAGAAACATTAGCAAGAATAGACACATTGTGCCTAGATAAAACAGGAACCATAACAAGTGGAAATATGAAAGTTTCAAATTTATACTTAATAAATGCAGGAAAGTTTGATTCCTCAAAAGATGATAGAAAGCTTAAAGATATAATTTCACAGGCATTTTTCAAATTAGATGATAATAATGCAACTGCTAATGCTATAAAGAGTTATTTACCTTTAGAAGAAATATCTAAAAAATTTGAATTTGATAAAGTTTATGCTTTTTCTTCTGATAAAAAGTGGTCAGGAGTAAATTCTAAAACAGAAGGAACCTGGATATTTGGAGCACCGGAATTTGTACTTAATGAAGACGAACAAAAAATATATTCTTCTCAAATTGATGAATTAACAAATAAAGGTCTTAGAGTTTTAGTTGTTGCACATAGTGATACAATTCCAGGAGAGGATATGAAATTATCAGAAGATGTAAAAGCTATTGCATTTTTTGAGATTGAAGATGAACTTAGAGAAAATGCTCAAAGGACATTGGAATATTTCTATAAGCAGGGGGTTGATATTAAGATAATTTCAGGGGATAGCCCAAAAACTGTTAATGCTATTGCGAAGAGAGCGGGTGTTGATAATTTAATTAATCAAGTTGATATGAGTAAAATTGATGATAAAGAAGATCTATCAAAGCTTGTTGAAGAAAATCAGTTATTTGGTAGAGTTACACCATTCAAGAAACAAGCTATTTTAGAAGCCTTGCAAAAAAATGGTCATATTGTTGCAATGACAGGTGATGGGGTAAATGATGTGCCGGCACTTAAAAAAGCTGATTGTAGTGTTGCCATGGCACAAGGGAGTGAGGCTGCAAAGGTAAGTTCGGATATTGTTTTAGTAGAAAATAATTTAGCGGCAATGATTGATGCGGTTTATGAAGGTAGAAGAATTATAAATAATGTTGAAAGAGTTGCAAGATTATTTTTAACTAAGACGGTATATTCTGCACTTTTAGCAATATTATTTGTATTCTTAAAGGATAGATTCCCTCTATTTCCAATACAATTTACACTATTAAGTACATTTACAATTGGAACTCCGGCATTTTTTCTTGCACTTAGAGCTAATAAGGAAAGAGTTACTGGTAATTTCTTGAAAAAAGTAATGGGAGAAGCTATCCCTGCCGGATTAACTGCAACAATAATCGTATTATTACACTACTATTTGGGACCAATAGTTGGATTAGATTATGGGAAACAAAATACCGTTTCTGTAATGATATTATCAGGATTGGGATTAATTGTCCTAGCGAGAGCTATGAAACCCGTAGATATGTTTAGTTTAATAATATTTATAGCTTGTGCTATTGGATTAATAGGATCTTTTGTATTTTTCCCTAAATTTTTCTTCTTGAAATTATTAGGAATTTATGAAGTTATTTATGGATTATTTTTATTATTATTAATAGTTCCAATAATATTTTTAATTAAATTTATATTTAATAAGTTTATAAAATAAATAGAAAAATTGCAAAATATTCAGTGACAAAATAAAAGTTTGCACAGCCACCTCTACAGACCGAAGGTTGAGAAATAGTGGCAGCAAACTTTTATTTATATTTAATTTTAAAATTTATATATTTTATTTAATATCAAAACTAAGCTTATACCTAAAATTACAATTAAATTGTGTTATTTGTCGAAAAGACACAAAAAAGTTGCTAGACGTTTTCATTTGGTATATAATAAAAGACATAAGAAATAAATTAAATGGAGGTATTATGAAGAACTATAATACAGGTAGAATTAGAAATTTAGCCTTAGTTGGACACAGTGGAAGTGGTAAAACATCATTAACAGAAGCAATGCTTTTTAAATCCGGCACAATAGGAAAATTAGGAAATATCAATTCTGGGAATACAGTTTCAGATTTTGATAAAGAAGAGATTGAAAGAAAAGCTTCTATAAGTTTATCAGTTTCAAGTTTAGAATGGAATGATACAAAAATTAATCTAATCGACGCTCCAGGATATTTTGATTTTGAAGGACAAGTAAAATCCGCACTAAAAGCTAGTGAAGCAGCATTATTTGTTTTAGATGCTCAAGCAGGTATTGAAGTTGGTACTGAAAAATATTGGAAATATTGTGAAAAAATTGGATTACCAAGAATTATTTTTGTAAATAAAATTGACAAAGAAGATGTAAATTTCAATGAAGTAGTTGCAAATTTGCATACACAGTTTGGGAAAAAGGTTACTCCTTTAGTTTTGACATTAGGAGATGGGGCTCATCCGGGAGCGGGTAAAGATTTTAAAGGGCTTATTGATGTAATGAAAAAAGAAGCTTATACATACAATGGATTTGATAGGGAAAAAGCAATGATTCCGGAAATTCGTATGTTAGAAGTTGAAGAAGTATATAATCAATTAGCCGAAATAGTAGCACTTACAGATGATAGCCTAATGGAAAAATTCTTTGAAGGAATCAATTTTACTACAGAGGAATTTGCGAAAGGTATTACTAATGCAATGATTGCTGGTAGCGTAGTTCCGTTAATAGTAGGTTCTGCAACAGAGGGATATGGTATTGACGAATTATTAAATATTATTTCATATTATATGCCAGCACCAAATAATAAAAAAGCACATATAGGATTTAGAGCTCTTGAAGGGGAAAATAGACCTGTTGATGAAGATCAACCATTTTCAGCTTATGTATTTAAGACATACATGGATCCATTTGTAGGCAGAATTTCCCTATTTAAGGTCTTATCCGGTAAAATCACAAAAAATGATTCTATCTATAATGCAACAAGAAAAATAGATGAAAAATCAGCCGGTTTATTCAGAATGGAAGGTAAGAAACAAATAGAAGTAGATCAAGTAGTTGCAGGGGATATAGGGGCATTTACAAAATTAGAAGAAACTGAAACAGGAGACACACTAGCGGATAAAAATAATGTTATAGTTTATAAAACATTGAAACAACCTCAAGCTTCATTGACATATGCTATTGTTCCAAAGACAAAGAAAGATGAAGATAAGATTGGTCATGCGTTGCTTAAATTACAAGAAGAAGATACAAGCTTTGTATTTGAAAGAAACAATGAAACAAAACAATTGACAATTTCAGGTGTTGGCAATGTTCAATTACAAATTGTATTAGATAAATTAAAAAATAAATATGGTGTAGAAACAGAAAGAATACCTTTGAGAATTCCATATAGAGAAACAATTACCGGAAAGAGTGATGTTCAGGGTAAACACAAAAAACAATCTGGTGGTGCCGGACAATATGGTGATGTATTTATTAAGTTTGAACCAATTGAAGATGGTTTTGAATTCACAGAAGAAGTATTTGGTGGAGCTGTTCCTAAAAATTACTTCCCTGCTGTTGAAAAAGGGCTAGAAGAATCTTTAGAAAAAGGTATTTTAGCAGGATATCCAGTAGTAGGTATAAAAGCTACATTATATGACGGTTCATATCATCCGGTTGATTCAAATGAAATGGCATTTAAATTGGCAGCAGCTATTGCGTTTAAAGAAGGTATGAAAAAGGCAAATCCGGTATTATTAGAACCTATTATGAAATTAGAAACAACAATTCCTGAGGAATATTTAGGTGATGTAATGGGGAATATTAATAAGAAGAGAGGTAGAATACTTGGAATGGAACCACAAGAAGATGGTACCCAAGTAATCATAGCAGAAGCACCTTACGCAGAATTATTTGAATACGCAATAGACCTACGTTCAATGACACAAGGTAGAGGTTCATTTGAAATGGAATTTGTAAGATATGAACAAGTTCCTAAAGAACAGGCAAATAAAATTATAGAAGAAGCAAATAAATAAAAATATTAGAAAACATTTGCTAATTTTATATAGATATGATATGATTGTTTTAACAAACAAGAGCGTTATCGAAAGAGCGTAATCACTAAAAGATAGTGATTACGTTTTTTGTTTTATAGGAGGTAATAAATGGAGCTTATTAAGTCTTTCAATAATAATATAGTTTTAGCAAAACTTAATGAAAGACAGGTAATTGCCATAGGCAAAGGAATCGGATTTGCTAAAAAAGAAGGTGATTTTATACAACAGGATAAAATTGATACAGTTTTTAATTTTAGTAATGAAGAAATGAAAAAAATGAATTTGGAACTTTTAAATTCTATAAATATAGAAGATTTAATATTGGTAAAAAAACTAGTATCTTCTATTGAAGATAAGACTGGAAAAAATTTTAATTCAAGTATGATTATATCTTTGGCGGATCATATAGAAAATAGTTTAGATACAAATTTAATGGAATTTGAACATCCTATGAGATGGATAGTTAAGAGAACAAACCCTGATGAATATAGTTTATCTAAGTGGTTTATAGATGAATTTAATAAGTTTAGAAAATCTAAAAAGATTTCTAAAAATGAAGTTACAAGTATTACTCTTCATTTTATAAATAATCAATCTATCAAATCCATGTCGGAAACGATGAATGATTTGGAGGAAATAAATACAATTATTAATATTATTGAGTATAAGTCAAAAAAGAAATTGAATAAAAAAGGCTTGGATTATTCCAGATTTATTGTTCACTTAAGATTTTTACTTAATCGCTTAAAGGGAAAGGAGGATTATCAAGAAAAGCAAAACTTGGATTTGTATGGGCATCTTTTAGAAAAATCACCTAAGAAAGTGGTGGAAATATGTTATTTAATAACTAATTACTTGTCTAAAAAATATGATAAAGATATTGATAATGCTGAAAAAACATATTTATTAATTTATTTAAATAGAATTATTTAGGGAGTTACATTAAGTTGGCTAGACCATACTAAGGATATAGGTTTCTTTGTATGGTTTTTTTAATAGGGAGGAAAAATGAAATATGAAAAATTATCCAAAGATATATTGAAGTATATCGGAGGAGAAGAAAATATTATTGATTATTATAAATGTATTACTAGATTGAGGATAAATGTAAAAGATAAGTCTAAAGTTGATATGAAAAATATTGAAAAAAATGACTTAGTTCAAAAAGTACAATATAAGGGAAATGAGTTGCAGGTCGTTATAGGAGCAAAAGTAAATGAAATTTTTCAAGACTTTGAAAGGGTTTTAGATAATTCAAAGATTGATAAATCAAATTCAACTTTAGAAAATAAAGATATATCTACGAGAGTTGTGGACTTTTTAAGAGGAATCTTTGTTC
The DNA here is from genome assembly GCF_046035495.1 of Helcococcus sp. KG196. Lineage (NCBI taxonomy): Bacteria > Bacillati > Bacillota > Tissierellia > Tissierellales > Peptoniphilaceae > Helcococcus > Helcococcus sp. KG196. The sequence continues at coordinate 226,940 of NZ_JBFNFI010000001.1, read as the reverse complement.
CGGTTTTACCTGCACTTATAGCAGGAGGGATGTTAAAGAGTATAATTACATTATTAATGATGGCAAATTGGATTAGTCCTCAAACAGATATAGCAATTTTCTTAAATATAATAGCTGATTCTGTATTTTATTTTTTGCCATTTTTCTTAGCGGTAACATCGGCTAGAGTTATAAAAACTAATGAAATGTTAGCGATAATGGTAGCAGGAGGCTTGATGTATCCTACTTTAATTAATGGTTTACAAAGTCAGGCGAAGTTTCTTTATGTTTTTAGTTTAAGTATACCGGTTATGTCTTATGCTACTACAGTATTTCCTATAATATTTGGAGTATTACTATTAAAATATGTGCATAAATTTTTTGAAAAAATTATACCGGAAAATTTAAGGACAATATTTTCTCCGTTATTAACAATAATTATTACGTTATTATTGACATTAGCATTTCTTGCACCGTTGGGAAGTTATCTAGGTTCATATTTAGCTAAAATAATCAATGCTATATTTAATTTTAATGGAGTTATTGCCAGTATTGTAATTGGTGGATTATTACCATTAATAGTTATGGCAGGAATGCATCAATCACTATTTCCTATAATGTTAAATAATTTATCTGAAACAGGAAGTGACGTTATTTTACCTTTATTCTATTTGCAAACTTTAGCAATAGCTGGAGCGGTGATGGCAGTGTTTTTTGTAACTAATAATAAAAAGATAAAGTCAGCATGTGCATCAACAGGTATAACAGCATTTTTAGGAATTACTGAACCTGCGTTATATGGGATAGTGATACCGAAGAAAAAACCTTTAGTTGCAGCTCTAATAGCTTCAGGGATAGCTGGAGGATTGGGAAATTTTTTAGGTATAAGAGCTTTTTCCTTTGCAATGCCAAGTATTTTAAGTATACCAACATATTATAATCCTCAAAATAGAGTTAGTTTATTAGGTGTTTTTATAGCATCAGTAGTTTCGTTTGTTTTATCATTTATTCTTTCATATATTTTTATGAAATCTGATAATAAAAATGATGAAATAGTGGAAAGTAAAATAGTTGAAAAAGATGAGTTAATTTATTCTCCGTTAGAAAATGGAAAGTCGATAGATGTATTAAAAGTAAATGACGATATTTTTTCAAAACAAATATTGGGACCTTCAGTTGCGATTAAACCATTAGATGGTAAGTTATTTGCACCGGTTGATGGGGTAATAACTATGATTGCGGATACCAAGCATGCTATAGGAATAAGTACTAAAAATGGGTTGGAACTTTTAATTCATATTGGTGTAGATACTGTTAAATTAGGAGGAGAGCCATTTGACCTAAATGTTAAAGAGGGGGACGAAGTTAAAAGGGGGGATTTATTAGCTTATATAAATCTAGATTTTTTAAGAAAAAATTGTAAGGAAGATACAATAATAATGGCGGTGACAAATGTTGAAGATATTGATATTTGTATACCGGAAGATAAATTTGTAAATAAAGATAGTTTAGTTTTAAGAAAAATATTTTAAATAGAAAAGGAGATAAAAATGTTAAATAATTTTCCAAAAGAATTTTTAATAGGTGGTTCAACTGCTGCAAATCAAATTGAGGGAGCATATAATGAAGGGGGAAAGGGTCTTTCCACTTCAGATTTTGCAGCTTATAAAGATCCGTATATTAATGGTAAAGTAGATAATTTTACTTTTAATGTAACATCGGAAGAATATAAGCAGTATTATGAAAATCCAAATCAATACAATTTTCCAAAAAGAAGAGGAATAGATTTTTATCATAGATATAAGGAAGATATAAAATTATTTGCTGAAATGGGATTTAAAATTTTTAGATTATCGATTTCATGGGCAAGAATATTTCCAACAGGAATTGAAGATAATCCAAATGAAGAAGGGTTAAAGTTTTATGATAATGTAATTGATGAATTGAAAAAATATGGAATTGAACCATTAGTAACTATGTCACACTATGAAATGCCTATTTATTTAACAGAACATTATAATGGCTGGCTAAGTAGAGATTTAATCGGATTTTTTGAAAAATATGCGAGAGTAATTTTTGAAAGATATAAAAACAAAGTAAAATATTGGATTACTTTTAATGAAATTAACATGAGTCTTAATAGCTTGTATACAGGAGCCGGCATATTTTCTGATAGGGTAGAAAATAAGGTTGAAGCTGCTTATAAAGCTGTTCACAATCAATTTTTAGCCAGTGCAAAAGCAGTTAAATTAGCTCATGAGATTATGCCGAATGCAATTATAGGATGTATGATTAATCAAATTGAGTCATATGCAAGGACAACAAAACCATTAGATCAATTACAGGCACATAAAGCAAATCAATTAAATATGTTTTATCCTGATGTTCAAGTAAGAGGTTATTATCCAAGATATATTTTAAATTACTTTAAAAAACATAATATAAATGTTGAAATTACAGAAGAAGATAAAGAAGTTTTATATCAAGGAAAAGTTGATTACGTTGCAATAAGTTATTATATGTCTCATGTAGCCGAATTTAGGGAAGATGCTGATGAAATAGCCGGAACATTTGATAGTCCTATAAAAAATGAATACCTAGAACTATCTCAATGGGATTGGCCAATTGATCCTATAGGGTTAAGAATATCTGTTGAAAAATTGTATGATAGGTATCAGTTACCAATTTTTGTTTGTGAAAATGGATTAGGAGCTAATGATGAACTTACAGATAATAAAAAAGTTCACGATTATTATAGAATAGATTATATTAAAAAGCACTTAGTTGAACTTTTAAATGCAATAGATTCAGGTGTAGAAGTATTAGGATATACAGTTTGGGGATGTATAGATTTAGTTAGTTGTGGAACATCACAAATGAGTAAAAGATATGGATTTATTTATGTTGATGCAGATGATAAGGGGAGAGGAAGTTATGATAGATATAAAAAGGATTCTTTTTATTGGTTTAAAAAAGTGATTGAAACAAATGGAGAAATTTTGAGGATGGAAAGTTTATAATAGATAGAGTTAATGATTTAAGATATATAGAAAACAAATCTTAAACTATAGAAAATGGAGACTGTAATAAATTTTGTGTATGAAAATCTTTCTGATTAAGGTAATATAAACTTAATCAGGAGGATTTTTTATTGAAGGTAGAAGCAATTTTTAAAATTATCAATATATCATATTCAGTAATATATTGATAAACAAAAATTATCCACTCATATCAATATTATATCCAAAACAAGCCCCAGATATTAAGATCTGAGGCCTTTCTATGTGTTTTATTAAAATTTATTATATATTCTGTAATATCTTTTATTTTGTTACTTAATATAGTTTTAGATTAATATATTCTCAATTTTTTCGTAGTCTTTTATTAAAATTTTTCCTCTTGAAATTAATTTTAATATGCCTTCTTCTTCAAATTGATTTAATTTTCTACTCATAGTTTCTCTTGAAACCCCCGCTAGGGAACCAAGCTCTTCTTGAGTAACATTATATTTTATTAAGATACCTTTATCAGTGCCGTGACCATATAAGTTTACTAATGTTCTTAAAAGTTTTGCTACTCTAACATCAGTACTAATAACAGAAAGTCTATCAATTAAATCTTCAGCTTTTCTTATTCTTTCATATGATTGTTCTAATACTTTAGTTATAAATTTTATATTATGCTTTAATACATTGTTCACATCATAAGAAGAAATAGTTAAAACTGTAGTTTTATTTAAGGCATAAGCATTATATTCGTATCTGTCGCCTGATAAAATATTATGTCCACCTACAAAATCTCCTGGTTCATAGATGTATAAAATTTGTTCTTTTCCATCTGACATAATTTTAGATATTTTCATTTCGCCATCTAAAATTATGTACATTTTATCTGCCGGATCAAAAGATCTAAATATAGTTTCGCCTTTGTTATATTCTATAACATAGAAATCTGATCTTATACGTAAAAATTCCTCTTCTGACAATGAGTCAAGAAGAGGAATTTTTTTATAATTTAATTTTCCTTGTTTAAATAATTCTTTTAAATATTTCATAAATCCCTCTTAAGAATATATTACCATATTATTTGGAAATTTTACCAAGTTTTTTTCTTGTATCTCTTCTTCCCATAAGAATTATTTTTTTTGCAATTTCAGCATCTTGATTACTTAAAGAAGGAACTCCATCTAATGGATATTTAAAACCTAATTCTTTATACTTATCTACCCCCATTGTGTGATAGGGAAGCACGTCAATTGCTGTTATGTTGTCATAATTACCAAGTAATTCACCTGTTTGATATAGGAAATTTTTATTAAATGTAATTCTAGGAACAATAACGTGTCTAATCCAAATATTCATATTATGATCATCCATAAATTTTAAGAATTTAATAATATTTTCATTTGAATGTCCTGTTAATACTTTGTGTTGTCTAGGATTTACATGTTTAATATCTAACATTACTATATCGGTAACTTCCATTAATTTTTCAAATTTCTTCAAAAGTTCAGGATTATTATCTCTAAATGTAATTCCGCATGTATCTAGACAGGTATGAATATTTCTAGCTTGACAAGCTTCAAAAAGATCCAACACAAAATCCATTTGTACCAGAGATTCTCCTCCTGATAATGTTATACCACCATCTTTTAAGAATGGGCGATAACTTTCGTAATCATCTAAAACTTCTTTTACAGTCATTTCTTTACCACCAAACGAAGCCCATGTATCCGGATTGTGGCAGTAAAGACATCTCATCGGACATCCTTGTAAAAATAATACATATCTGACACCTGGACCATCCACTGTACCGAAAGTTTCTTTAGAGTGTATATATCCAACGGTATCTAGATTCATATTATAGTCCTCTGTGGAATGTTCTTGCGATTACGTCGTCTTGTTGTTCTTTTGTTAATTTTGTAAAGTTTACAGCATATCCTGAAACTCTAACTGTTAATTGAGGATATTTTTCTGGGTGAGCTTGAGCATCTAATAATGTTTCTTTATTAAATACGTTAACGTTTAAGTGGTGACCACCTTTTTCTACATATCCGTCTAACATTGATACTAGGTTATCTATTTGTGTTTTGTTTGCCATGATTTTTCTCCTTTTTTATATAAATATAATCTACTTATTATTTTCCTTCATCAGGATTAATATTTTTTAATGTAGGAATGCTACATGCGTTGCCTACACAAGTATCAGTTACTCTTTCTAAATCTAAACTTTCTAAATCAATATCTATATCTAATTCGTCTAAGTCTATTTCACCGGCAAATACTTTGTTATCTTTACCTAAAGCACCCGGAATGATTGAGAATGTATTACTAATACCGTCCTGGGCATCCTTATAAGGAATTTTTGCTACTGATGATAATGAAGCTAAAGCTCCTGATGTATCTCTTCCGTGCATTGGGTTAGCACCTGGTGCAAATGGTTGACCTAATCTTCTACCATCTGGTGTATTACCGGTTTTCTTACCATATACAACATTTGATGTAATTGTTAAGATTGATGTTGTAGGTACACCATCTCTGTAAGTTGGATGTTTTCTTACTTTTGCCATAAATGATTGTACAGCGTATACTGCTAATTCATCAGCTCTATCATCGTTGTTACCATATTTAGGGAAATCACCTTCTATTTCATAGTCAACTACGATTCCTTCTTCATTTCTAATTGTTTTAACTTTTGCATATTTAATAGCTGACAATGAGTCTGCAACTACTGATAATCCGGCGATACCTGTTGCAAAGTATCTCTTAACATCTCTATCATGTAAAGCCATTTGTACACTTTCATAAGCGTATTTATCATGCATGTAATGGATTACATTTAATGTATTTACATAGATACCAGCTAACCATTCCATCATATCTTCAAATTTTTCTTTTACTTCATCGAAGTCTAAATATTCTGATGTTATTGGTCTATATTTTGGCCCAATTTGTTTTAATAATTTTTCGTCAACACCACCATTTATAGCGTATAATAGACATTTTGCTAAGTTTGCTCTAGCACCAAAGAATTGCATTTCTTTACCAACTCTCATTGATGATACACAACATGCAATAGCATAGTCATCACCGTGAGTTTGTCTCATGATATCATCATTTTCGTATTGGATTGATGATGTATCAATTGACATCTTAGCACAGAATCTCTTGAAGTTTTCTGGTAGATGTACTGACCATAATACTGTCAAGTTTGGTTCTGGTGATGTACCTAGGTTTGTTAATGTGTGTAAATATCTGAAAGAGTTTTTTGTTACTAATGATCTTCCATCTAAACCAACACCTGCTAATGATTCTGTTACCCATGTTGGATCACCTGAGAATAAATCATTATATTCAGGAGTTCTTGCAAATTTAACCATTCTTAATTTCATGATGAAGTGGTCAATCATTTCTTGAGCTTCTTCTTCTGTGATTATACCTTCTTTCAAATCGTGTTCAATATAGATATCTAAGAATGTTGATGTTCTACCTAAACTCATTGCAGCTCCGTTTTGTTGTTTGATTGCTGCTAAGTAGCCAAAGTATAACCATTGGATAGCTTCTTTAGCATTTTGAGCTGGTTTAGAAATGTCATATCCGTAAATTTGACCTAATTCTTTTAATTCTTTTAATGATGTAACCTGATCTCTTAATTCTTCTCTTAGTCTAATGTTGTATTCTGACATGATAGGAGATACTGAATCGATTTGGTTTAATTTGTCTTCAATTAATTTGTCAATACCATATAAAGCTACTCTTCTATAGTCACCTATAATTCTACCTCTACCATAAGCATCTGGTAAACCTGTAACAACACCGGATTTTCTGATAGCTCTCATTTCAGGAGTATAAACATCAAATACCCCTTGGTTATGTGTTTTTCTGTATTCTGTGAAAATTTTATGTACTTCTGGATCTGGAGTATAACCATATGATTCACATGATGATTCACTTACTCTAATACCACCAAATGGTTGGAATGATCTTTTTAACGGTTTATCTGTTTGGAAACCTACGATTGTTTCTAGTTCTTTATTTAAGTATCCTGGCCCGTGTGATGTAATTGTTGATATGATACTTGTATCCATATCTAACACGCCACCATTTTCTCTTTCTTGTTTGAATAAGTCCATTACTTGAGCCCATAATTTTGTTGTAGCTTCTGTAGGACCTGCTAAGAATGTATCATCACCCTTATATTCTGTATAGTTGTTTTGAATGAAATCTCTAACATTTATTTCTTTTTTCCATTTTTCACCCAAAAATTTGTCCCAAATTGTCATGCAATTCCTCCTTGTTATTTATTTATCTATATTATAACATTTAATTATTTATTAAAATGTGATCCTAATCACAATAGCTGTAAATTGAATAAAAAAATAGCTATTTATTAAATAATTTTAATGTTTGTCTTAATTATATATCAAAAAAAAATAAAATGTAGTATTTTAATGATATTTTCAAATATTTTTAAGATATTAAAAAACTTTACAACAAAGGTAAAAGATGGTAAAATTATTTTAAATAAATTATTATATTTTTTTGAATTAAAGTCAAAGAAGGACAAAATGGGATTAACAACACAGATAGAAAAATTTTTACTTGATATGATGAATGATACTGAGAAAGAGTTTATTGAAATAGGACGAAATGAATTAGCTGAAAGGTTTAATTGTGCACCTTCTCAAATAAATTATGTACTTACGACTCGATTTACACCATATAAAGGATATTATGTGGAAAGTAGAAGAGGTGGAAGAGGGTATATAAAAATTATAAAGCTAGAAATGACAGAAGAGCAGTTAATAAATAAGATATTAAATGGAACTATAGATAAGACTATAACACTGGACAAAGTTTTACATATACTTAGAGGGCTTGTTCAAGAAGATATTTTAACTATTAAAGAAGCACGTATTATTCAGCATAGTTTGGATGATAATGCACTTAGACATATAGAAGTAAATGACAGAAGTTTAGTTAGAGCAAGTATATTTAAAAATATATTATTAGCTCTAGTGAGAGATTAGGAGGTAATTATGCAATGTTTTAATTGTGGTAATGATGCTGATATGGAAGTTTTCATGATGATTAATGGAAAAATGAAAAAAATAAGCATATGCAATGATTGTTACCAAGAACAATTAAAAAATATGGTGGATTCATTGAGTGATGAAAATGGAGAAATTGATCCAGAAGAAATTCAAAAGAAAATGTTTAAGTTTTTCAAGGATAATAAAGATGAATTTGAAAAATTTATAAGTGAAGCTATAAATGATGAAAACTTTGATATGAACAATTTGAATCCGGAAAACTTTGATGTGACTGAAATGAATTTTGAAAATTCAGGAATAGATTTTTCAAGGTTTAATGGAGATTTGAATGATATATTTAAGGGATTATCGGATAATTCTCAAACATATTTTAGAAATACTAAAAAAAGAGAAAAAGACAATCTTTATGATGAAACAAATAAAAAATCCAAAGAAAATATTAATGTAAAGGATGAATTAAAGCAAGCTAGAGAAATAAGAATGTTGAAACACGCAGCTGAAAAGAAAAAAGAAGAGTTAAAGTTACATTTACAAAAAGAAGATTATTTAGCAGCTGCAACATCTAGAGATGAAATGAGAGAAATCAATAAGAAAATAATGATAATTAGACAATTACAAAAAGAGGTTAATAAATAATGAATTTTAGAGAACTAATGCAAAAACTTGTTGACGAAGCTACGGTCTTAAAATCTAAATATATCGGTACAGAACATGCATTACTTGCGCTTATGAAGACTGGTGGATTGGAATCCAAGGCTTTAAGCACGGCAGGAGCGGATTATATTTTATTAAATGAATATTTGAAAAATAGATTAAATAGGGAAGAATCGAGTAAAATCATAGGTACAACACAAGAACTTAAAGATATAATGGATGATGTATTATTACAAAAAAAGAGAGGAAATAAAGATAATACTCTTGAAGAATTATTATTAATCAATCTTTTAGTTTCCGATACTTTAGCAAAAGAAATGTTGGTAGATACAAATGTAAATCCTCAACAGGTTTACATGATTTTGGATTATTATATGACAAATAAGCTTAAATCTTCTCAATTAACAAAAACTCCAAATTTATCTAAATATGGGCAAGATTTAGTTGAAAAGGCTCTAGCTAAAATAGATGGAGTTATAGGTAGAGATAAAGAAATAAATAGAATTATTCAAGTGCTTACAAGACGTACTAAGAATAATCCGATACTTATTGGAGAACCTGGTGTAGGTAAAACAGCTATTGTTGAAGGATTAGCAAAAAAGATAGCTCAAAATGATGTTCCTGATATTATGAAAGGTATGAGAATTATAGCTTTAGATATGGCCCAAATGGTAGCTGGTACTAAGTATCGTGGAGATTTTGAAAAAAGAATTTCTGATACTTTGAAAGAAGTTACGTCTTTAGAAAATGTAATAATATTTATAGATGAAATTCATACTATTGTTGGAGCTGGTTCATCAGAGGGATCACTTGATGCTTCAAATATTATGAAGCCATATTTGACAAAAGGAGAGTTAAAGATAATTGGTGCAACTACAGTAGATGAATACAGAATGTTTATTGAAAAAGAAGCTGCACTTGAAAGGAGATTACAACCAATTCAAATAGAGGAGCCTTCTGTTGAAGAAACAATTGAAATTATTAAGGGAATTAAAAAATATTATGAAAAATTTCATAGAATTAAAATAACTGATGAAATTATTGAAGAAGCTGTAAAATTATCAGATAGATATTTAGTTGACAGATTCTTACCTGACAAGGCTATAGATGTTATTGATGAAGCATCTTCTAATCTAAAAGTTGATTCATTTAAGATTCCTGAAGAACTAAAAAAATTACAAGATGAATACGCTGAATTAAATAAACAAAAAGAAGAAGCTGTAAATATACAAAATTATGAAAAAGCAGCCTTTATTAGAGATAAGATAAATGAAGTTGAATTGAAAATTATGGAATTTAATCAAAAAGAAGAAGAGTCTGATGAAATACAATACACATCAGAAATCACTGTAGAGAAAATTCGTTCAATAATTTCAGAATGGGCTAAAGTACCTGTAACAAAACTTACAAAAGAAGAAAATGAAAGATATAGAGATCTTGATAAAAATCTAAAAGGTACGGTGATTGGACAAGATGATGCTGTTGAAAAAGTTTCAAAAGCTATTAAAAGAGCTAGGGTTGGACTTAAGGATAAGGATAGTCCAATAGGTACGTTTATATTTGTTGGACCAACAGGTGTGGGAAAAACTTATTTAGCAAAACAATTAGCTGAAGAAATATTTGAAAATGAAAATAGTTTAATAAGAATAGATATGAGTGAATACATGGAAAAACATGCAGTTTCTAAACTTATTGGTTCTCCTCCGGGATATGTTGGATACGATGAAGGGGGACAACTTACAGAAAAAGTTAGAACTAATCCATATTCGGTTATATTATTTGATGAAATTGAAAAGGCTCATCCTGATATTTTCAATATTTTATTACAGATTCTTGATGAGGGTAGATTATCTGATTCTCAAGGAAGAGAAGTAGATTTTACAAATACAATAATCATAATGACTTCAAATGCCGGGGCTTCTCAACTTTCTAAGAGAAATACAATTGGTTTTGAATCAGAAGAAATGAAATCTAAGAGAGATTATGAACACACTAAAGAAATAGTTAATAATGCACTTAAGAATTTGTTTAAACCTGAATTTCTAAATAGAATTGATGATATTATCGTATTTAATAGATTAAATAAGGAAAATATTAAAGAGATAGTGAAATTAAAATTAGATGGATTAATTGATAGAATTTCAGAAATGGGATATGAAGCTAAATATACTGATAAAGTAGTTGAAAAAATTGCTGAAGTTGGATTTGATGATGCTTATGGTGCTAGACCGTTAGATAGAGCGATTAAAACAGAAATTGAAGATTTAATTGCTCAAAAAATATTGGAATCAGGCATTTCAAAGAACAAAAAAATCTCAATTATTTTAAGAAATTCAAAAATTTCAATAAATGAATTAGGAAAGTAATATGAAATTAAAAACAGTTTTTAAATGTACAAACTGTGGTGAAGAGCAAATAGCTTGGACTGGGAAATGTCCAAGCTGTGGTGCTTGGGACAGTTTAGTAGAAGAAGTAGTTGAAAAAAAGTCAAAGTCACAAAGTTTAAGTTCAAAAAAAATCTATAAAAAATCAAATAGGTTAAATTCGATAAAAGTCGATGTTTCAGAGAGATTTCTAACTAATATTAATGAATTTGATAGGACCATTGGTGGTGGGATAGTTAAGGACAGTGTGTCTATTTTAACAGCAAAACCAGGTGCCGGAAAGTCAACATTATTGCTAGAAATTGCATATTATTTAGCAAAAGATAATCACAAAATTTTATATATTTCTGGGGAAGAATCAGAATCACAAATTAAAAATCGTGCAATGAGAATTATGGATGATATCCCTGAGGATATTTTTATAATTTCAACAAACTCAATGGATATAGCACTTCATGAAATAGAAGAGGTTGACCCCGATGTAATATTTTTAGATTCTATTCAAACTTTAGGATTAGAACAATATACACAACGTCCAGGAACTCCAACTCAGACAATAGAATGTGCTAATGAATTAGTAAATATTTGTAAAAATGCTGAAAAACCTAGAGCAGCAATAATGATAGGTCATATGACGAAGTCAGGAGAAATGGCTGGTTTGATGACTTTAGAGCATTTAGTTGATACTGTTTTGATTTTAGAATCAGAATCAGATTCACAATTGAGAGTTTTAAGAACGACTAAAAATCGTTTTGGATATACTGGAGAAATTGGCTTATTTAATATGGAAGAAGGAGGACTTAAAGAAGTTCAAAATCCTTCAGAATATTTTATAACGCCGAGAAAACACCCTGTAGAGGGTTCAGCTATTTCAGTTATAAAAGAAGGTTCAAGAATTATAACTGTAGAGGTTGAATCATTGGTGTCACATTCATTTACACCATATCCAATAAGAATAGGTGATAGTTTAAGAAAAGACCAACTTAATACCTTAATTTCAATTCTCGAACAAAGATCAGGTATTAACTTATACGATAAAAATGTAATATTAAAAACTACTGGTGGATTAAAATTGTCAGAGCAATCGGTAAATTTAGCAATAATAATGAGTATAGTTTCATCATTAAAAAATAAAGGTATAGATAATTCTACCGTATTTATTGCTGAAGTTGGATTAACAGGTGAATTGAAGCGTGTTCCGGAAATTGAAAAAAGACTTTTAGAACTTGATAGATTAGGATTTAAAAAAGCTTATATTTCTAAGAGTAAGGTAGATAAGAGAAAATTCAAGACTTTAGATGTTGTTGAGTGTGATACTATAAATGAGGTTATTAGGGAAGTTTTTTAGAAGTTAAATTTTAATTTTAATATTATTATTTTGGCATATGCTTATTAATGGCCACGGCAATGGTCTTGGAAATGAGTTTATTAATGGCTTCGAAAAAGGCTTTGGTAATGTTCTTAGTAATTTCCATAGAAATAGCCCCATCAAAAGAAAGAATTGGAAAAAGGCAAGGGCAGAATTTTTGGGGAAAATTAAAAAATGGCCCTATCGAAATGAAGAAAATAAGATATGCTGGGGCTAGAACGTAAAAAAGTAAAGAAAAATGGCCCTAGCAAAATAAGGAAATGGGAAAAAGAAGGGGCAGAAGTTTGTTTGAAAATTAAGAAATAGCCCCATCAAAAGAAAGAATTGGAAAAAGGCTAGGGCAGAATTTTTGGGGAAAATTAAAAAATGGCACTAGCGAAAGAGCTAAATGAAAAAAAGGGACTGTTGCAAAATAAAAAATAGCCTTTAAATTACAAAAATTTAATAAAAACATAAAACAAGCCCTAGATTTCAACATCTAGGGCTTGTTTTTGGTATAATATTAATATGAAAAGTAAAAATAATATACCATGCTTAAATTTTAATTTAAATCATGGACAAATTCAAGTTAAAATGGATTTTAATACTGATGTTGTGGTTGAAAATGATGCTAAATTAATGGTTTTGCAAAATTTAGTAAAGGAATTAAACTTAGATTTAATAAAAAATGCTTACTCTCAAAAAGGGAGAAAACCAGTAATAGACCCAATTTCAATGTTTCAGATTTTAATCTATTGTTATTCAGAAGCCATCAAATCATCAAGAGAAATAGAGAAAATGTGTAAATATGATCTTAGAATTTTGTATTTACTTCAAGGACAAAAATCTCCGGATCATTCTACTATCAATAGATTTAGACAAAAATTAGAACCTTTTGTAGAAAAAATATTAGAAAAAAATAATAAGTTTTTAATTGATAATAAGCTTTTAGATGCTTCTAGTATTTACATTGACGGAACAAAAATTGAAGCAAATGCTAATAAATACACTTTTGTATGGAAAAAGGCGGTTATTAAATTTAAGGATAAGTTAATAAAAAAAGTAATTAAATATTTCAATCTTGATGAAACTATCGAAGAAAACTCTTTAATTAAGTTTTTAGAAAATGAGAATAAAAAACTTTCAAAAAAAATTGAATCAGAAAATATAGTAATTGTACATGGAAAAGGAAAAAGAAAAACAGATACACAAAAAAAATTTGAATTAATTGATCAGTATCTAACTAAATTTTTAGAATACAATAAGCATTTGGAAATTATTGGAGAAAGAAATAGTTATTCAAAAACCGATCATGATGCAACTTTTATGAGAATGAAAGATGATCATATGTTAAATGGACAATTAAAACCAGCATATAATATACAATTTGCAACAAGTGGAAACTTCATTTTAGGAATTTATGGTTCTCACCATCCTTCTGATATGTATACATTACCTCTTTTAATAAATAAACTTTATCCAATATATAAAAATAAAATGGATAAAATTGTATGTGATGCTGGTTATGAAAGTGAAGAAAATTATGTGTTTTTAGATGAAAAAAAATTAAGAGCATTCATAAAACCTAGTAATTATGAGATATCAAAAATAAGAAAATATAAGAAAAAACAAGAATTTAGAGAAAATTTAATTTATGATAAAGATTTAGATCAATATAAAACTGAGGAAGGGAAAATTTTTCTAAGGATAAAAGATAGAAAAAAAGTTAAAAAAAGTGGATATATTTCAATTTCTAAAGTATATAAATGTTTTGATTGGAATTTAAATGGTACAAAAACTAAATCAATATGGTTTACTGAAATTTTTGAAAAATATAGATTAAAATCATTAGAAAATATAACTTCAAATGAAGGAATTAACGAAAGAGTTAATCGTTCAGTTCAAGCGGAAGGAGCATTTTCAAAATTAAAAGAAGGACTAAAATATAGTAGATTCAAACATAAAGGTCTTAAAAACATTTTAAGTGAAATGAATTTAATGGCTATAGCAATGAATTTAAATACATTAACATATAAAATTCTAAATAAAGATTTTAATCCTACAAGATATATATCAGTTGAAGAAAAAGTAGCATAGTAAAAAAAATAAAAATTAGCTACCTTAGTTTTTTGTACCCAAAAATCAAATAATTTGGATATTTTTTAGAAAGTAGATTAAAAATATATTATATCAAATTATTGAAATTTCAATTAAAAAGAAAAAGCTATTATAAAATAACATTTTTAGTTATTTTGCAACAGCTCCAATATTCAAAACATTATTTCCTTTTATATAAAGCTGTAGCAATAAAACATGAAAAAGGTATAACTAATACAAGTCCTATGCTTCCGGCAAATATTCTTACAAATTCAGTTATAAATATATCCATATTATAGAAAAATGGCATATGTGAATTGTATGAAAATATTAAAATTGATAGTGGTAATGCTGAGGCGAAATATGCTAAAACAAGTGTGTTTGACATTGTTCCGATTATATCTTTACCTACATTCATTCCTGATTTGAATAAATTCCAGAATGTTATTCCAGGATCTGCTTTGCTTATTTCTTCGATTGATGATGCTGTACTCATTGCTACGTCCATAATTGCTCCCAATGCTCCAATAATCATACTTGAATATAAAACTTTTTCTGCGGATATTGGAACCGGTAAAAATTGCATCATTACTGCGTTTTCATTGGACAAACCTGTGATATGTGCATTTGGTCCAAATATACTTGCAATCAAGTATGAAATAAATATACCAAATATTGTTGCTAAGATAGCTGCAAAAGTTTTTTTTGCAAATTTTCCAATAATTAATAGTGTGATGATTGTGTTTATAATTGATGTAATTATAGTTGCTTTAATAGGAGAATATCCTAATGTTATTAAATATATTAAAGTTAATATCATAGCTATAGAAATAAACATTGTTATTAATGATTTAAGACCAGCTTTTTGAGCGATTAATATTACTATAAATACAAATAAAATTAAAAGATAATAGACCCATGTCATTCTGTAATGATCATATAATACAAATTCCGAATTTACTTCATTTTGAAATATTATTACTGTTTGACCGGCCTTATATTCTATTTGAAATTGTGCGTTTTGTAGAATTAATTTGTTTATTTCGATATTTTTCCCTGATAAATTTCCATCTAAAATAACTAAATTATATTTTTCAAATTTATCTTTACCTTTATTGTATTTTTCGATTTTCTCAATTTTCGCTTTATAAAATTTTGAAATATTTTTTTGTATCCCATTTACTTGTTTTTGCTGATTATTTGGTATTTTATTATTCGTAGCAAATGTAGTGTTGCTAAATAAAATTAAAATAAGTAACAAAAAAATATATACTTGTTTTTTCATATATACCTCATTTTTTTATTTTTATTATATAAAAAAAATATTTATATTGACAAGTGCAACTTAGTTTGATATTATACTAAAAATATTAAATGTTTTGAAGAGAAGAGTAGTTATATTGTAAGCCAAAGCGAGTCTTGTATGGTGTGAGGAGATGGTCTAATTTATAATGAAAAGAGCCTCTGAACTAATATGTTGATATGTAGGCATATTCGGGTAGCCCGTTATAGCGAAGAGTAATGATAGTTACTTGATGAGATTTATTTTGTGAAAAATAAGTGAAAATGGGTGGTACCACGAATGTTAATGAGCTTCGTCCTATTAAGGATAATGCTCATTTTTTATTTTAAATTTTGGGAGGATAAGATGAAAAAAACACTAATAAATATTTTAGTAGCATTTATAATTTTTATAAATGGTTCTAATGTGTTTGCACAGGAAACAAATAAGGATACACTTACAGTTGCAACAAATGCAACATTTCCACCGTATGAATTCATTAAGGATGGAAAAATTGTAGGAATTGACATGGAAATAGCAAATAAAATTGCTGAAAAACTTAACTTAAAATTAAATATAGTTGATATGGAATTTAATACAATTATTTCATCTATTGAAAGTGGTAAAGCTCATATTGGAATGGCAGGTATGACAATAACGAAAGAAAGATTAAAGTCAATAAATTTTTCCGTACCTTATGCGAAAAGTACTCAAATAGTTTTATTAAATTCAAATTCTAGATTAGAAAAAATTGAAGATTTGAAAGATAAAAAAATAGGGACTCAATTAGGGACAACGGGAGATATTTACGCAAAAGATGATTTTGGAGAAAAAAATGTACAATCTTTTGATAAAATTTCGGATGCAATTTTGGCGATGAAAAATGGCAAAATTGATGCTATTATGATAGATCAACAAACAGGAAGAAATTACTTGTCAAATGATAGTGCTTTGAAAAAAATTGAAGCACCATATGTTGAAGAAGAATATGCAATTGCTATTAATAAAAGTAACAAATATTTGTTAGATAAGGTAAATAAAGCAATCAAAGAACTACAAGATGATGGAATTATTGATAAAATAACAAAAAAATATATTAATAGTGAAAGCAATAAAGCGGAGATTTTGCCTTTTGTGGAAAAAGTTAAAAATGTTTTATTTGAGGATGGCATGTGGAAATATCTTGCTGAAGGATTGAAAATTACATTAATAGTTACATTTTTTTCATTGATACTAGGAATAACACTAGGTTTGTTAATTTCTGTTATTAAACTATATTATACTGAATTAAATCCTAAATTTGATTCAGTAAAAGGAATTATATTGATAGTGTTAAATAGAGTAGTGTCAATATTTGTATCTATAATAAGAGGAACTCCTACAATGATTCAACTTTTGATAATGTTTAATATAATTCTTTCATCGGTTAAAAACTTAGAAGTTGTTGCAGTTCTTACATTTGGAATAAATTCTTCAGCATATGTTTCTGAGATTTTTAGAGGTGCATTTAAGTCGGTTAAAAAGGGAGAAATCGAGGCTGCAAGAGCTTTGGGTATGAATTTTTCTCAAACATTTAGAAAAATTATATTACCACAGTCTTTAATAATAAGTTTGCCGGTATTAGGTAATGAATGTATAACTTTATTAAAAGAAACATCTATTGCAGGGGCAATAGGGTTACTTGAACTTACAAGAGGAGCAAACATTATAATTAGTAATAAATTTACAGCATATATTCCATATTTTACAACTGCATTAATTTATTATATATTGGTAAAAGTTTTTGAAATTGGATTTAAGAAATTAGAAGGGAAATTTAACTATGTTAGAGATTAAAAATATAAGCAAAACTTTTAATTCAAAAGTTTTAGATAATGTTAGTTTTGAAATTAATAAGGGAGAAATAGTTGTAATAATCGGACCTTCCGGATCTGGGAAGTCTACATTACTTAGAACTATGAATCTTTTAGAGATTCCGGATGAAGGACAAATTTACTTAGATGGAAATAAAATAAGTAAAGATACAGATATTAATCAATTTAGAGAAAAAGTAGGAATGGTTTTTCAAAATTTTAATCTTTTTTCACATTTAACAATATTAAAAAATTTAACCTTAGCACCAGTTACATTAAAGCATATTTCAGAAAAAGAAGCTAATAAAAAAGCTTTGGAACTACTTGATATGATAGGATTAAAGGATAAAAAAGAATCTTTTCCTAATGAATTATCAGGAGGCCAAAAACAAAGAATAGCTATAATACGTGCATTAATGATGAATCCGGATCTTATATTATTTGATGAGCCTACGTCTGCATTAGATCCTGAAAAAGTAGGAGAAGTTTTAGACTTAATGGAACATTTAGCTAAAGATGGTATGACCATGGCGGTAGTAACTCATGAAATGGGATTTGCAAAAAAAGTTGCTAATAGAATTATTTTTGTAGAGAATGGAAAAATCATTGAAGACACTAAGGAAGTAAAGAAATTTTTTGAAAATTCTGAAAATGAAAGAGTTAAGGAATTTTTAGAAAAAATTTTATGATTATTTGTATAATGTATTAATCATGGGGCTGTTTCAAAATAACTAAAAATGTTATTTTGCAATAGCTTTTTCTTTTTAATTGAAGTTTTAATCAAAACATTTATATACTTTAGAAATTGAATTTGTCCCGTGATTTAAATTAAAATTTAAGCATGGTATATTATTTTTGTTTTTCATATTAATATTATACCAAAAACAAGCACTAGATGTTGAAATCTAGTGTAAAGAGCTAAAACTACTACCTATAATCTGGATACATAAAATGATATTTTGCAACAGTACCATGATTACAAAAAGAATTACCAGAAAATCACGTTTAATAATATATATTAAAAATTATAATTGCTGAGAAGTTTTATTAATAGGAAAATTAACATTTTAATCTGAAAAGTTGTAAAGACGATAATATCAAAAATAAGAGTAAAAAATTCTAATTATTTTTTATTTTAGATTCTAAATTTAGACTTGAAATATAAATTTATTCTAATGTTTTTACAAAAGTATTGACATTTTCACTGCATTTCTGTATTATATAATTAATACAGAGGTAAAGGGGGTAATATGAAATTTGAAAAAGATAGACCTATATATACTCAATTAATTGAAGATATAGAACAGAGTATTATTAGTGGGAAATTCAAATCAGGTGAAAAGCTTCCTTCAATTAGAGGATATGCTGAAAAGAAGGTTGTAAATCCAAATACTGTTCAAAAGGCATATTCTGAATTAGAAAGAAGTGGATATATTTTTAGTAAAAGAGGAGTGGGATATTTTGTAAATGAAGATATTGTCGAAATTAATAAATTTAAATGTAAATATTTAGAGTTACAAATTGATGAATTTATTAATAAAATGTCGAATATTTCATTTTCAAAAGAGGAGATAATTGAAAAAATAAAGGAGAAGTTATGATAAAATTTTCAAATGTTTCAAAAAAATATAAAGGTGGAACTTTAGGGTTAGATGGACTTGACTTAGAGATTCAAAATGGTAAAGTTATCGGTATTTTAGGGCCAAATGGTTCTGGAAAAACTACATTCTTAAAATTGTTGAATGGATATTTGAAACCTACAAGTGGAGAAATTACAATTTTTAATGAAAAAATTGGACCAAAGACTAAATCAATGGTTTCTTATTTACCAGATATGCCTTTTATACCTGATGATTATACAATTTTGGAAGCTAAAAGTTTATGGAAGAATTTCTTTGATGATTTTAATGAAAATAAATTTGATGAACTTATAGAGTTTATGAAATTGGATCAAAATGCCAGAATTTCTGAATTATCTAAAGGAATGAATGAAAAATTTCATTTGACCTTGATATTATCTAGAGATGCTAAGATTTATGTTATAGACGAACCAATATCTGGAGTAGATTTAGTATCTAGAGATGTGATTTTAAATGCAATATTAAAGAATGTAGAAAAAGATAGAATATTAGTAATTACAACTCATTTAGTTGATGAAATGGAATCATTGTTTGATGATGTTGTATTTTTATCAAAAGGAAAAAAGATTTTAGAAGGAAATGCGGAACAATTAAGAGAAGAAAAAGGTAAGACTATAGCGGAGATTTTTAAGGATATTTATGGAGTTTTGGTTTATTAGGAGGATTCTATGGGAAAATTATTAAAATATGAATTTAGAAATAGTAGAAAAAAAGTTTTTCAACAAATAGGAATAATTTTATTAGTATCTCTTATTTTGCAAGTAATTCTTAGTGGAGTTGCTAGATATTCATTATCTAATATAGCTCATACAGGTCCAATGGGGCTTATCGCAACTGTTTCAGGATTATTTGTATTTGTAGGGACAGTATTAATTATTGTTACAGGTTTTATGTATTATATAACTTTGGCAAATATATTAAAAAAAGATGTATACTACGGGCAAGGATATATAACATTTTCAATACCAAAATCAGGATATCAAATAATAGGGTCTAAGATACTAATAGCTTTATTTTGGCTGATTGTATTGCCTATTGTTACAATAACAGTTAATGTTTTATTAGGTTATATTATATGGGTTATGATTCCGGGGGTAATAAAGGTTGATGAATTTTGGATGCGAATTAGTGAATTTTTGAATTCAAATGCATTTTATAAAGGCTTACAAGGGATATCTTTAAATGTTATTTTGTATTTTTCAATTTCATGGTTAGTTAATAGTATATTTACTATATTATTAATGTATGTATCTGTGATTGTTGATTATAGAATAGGAAGAAGAAAAAGAGATTCTTCAATGTGGATTCTATATTATATAATATTTGTTATTATATATACTTTTATAATGGTTATAGTATTTAGTCCTTTATCAATTACAAATCAAACAACATCCATAAATATGTATACTGGGTTAGCAACAGGTAATGAATTCTATTTGACTAAATATTTATCTTTAGCAATTAATTTCGTTGTTTCTATTTTATTATATATTTTTGTTTCTCACAATTTTGAAAATAAAATTGAGAAATAAATTTTTTAAGAGAAAGTTAAATTTATTAACTTTCTTTTTTATTTTAAAAAAAAGAAAAATTAGAGAAAAAAAAGAAAAAAATAAGTCATGAAAACGTAGTATTATATTTATATAATTTTAATTACGGAGGACTTATATGATTCTTTTTATTATTGGATTAATCATTTTAGGTTTAGGAGGCTATTTATATGGAAAATATTGTGAAAAAGTTTTCGGACCTGATGATAGAAAAACTCCAGCTGTTACTGAAGCTGATGGAGTTGATTATGTTGGAATGAAAAAATGGAAAAATGAACTTGTTGAATTATTGAACATTGCAGGTACAGGACCTGTATTAGGACCGATTCAAGGGATATTATTTGGACCGATTGCTTTTATTACAATTCCATTGGGATGCGTATTAGCTGGAGCCATGCATGATTATTTTATCGGTATGATTTCAATGAGAAATAAAGGAGCTCAGGTGCCTAAGCTTATTCAAAAATACATAGGTAAAGGAACAAATAAAGTATATAATTTTGTTAATTGGGTTTTACTTTTATTAGTAGGAGTTGTATTTATATATACACCAGGCGATTTAATCGTAAAAGATTTGCTACATATGGATGTAAATTCTAGTACTATTTATGTAGTATATGCTGTTATTTTAGGCTATTATATTTTAGCAACTTTATTTCCAATTGATAAAATTATAGGAAAGATATATCCTTTATTTGGAGCAATGTTATTATTATCAGCTATAGGAATATTTTTTGGTATTATATTTACAGGGGCGGGCTCATTAAATCAAATAAATGGTGGAACATTTTTATCAAAACACCCATTAGGTCAATCAATAATTCCTGTATTTTTCATAACTGTATCTTGTGGTATATTATCAGGATTCCATGGGTCTCAAGCAACTTTGATTTCTAGGACAGTAACAAATGAAAGAGAAGGTAGAGAAACATTTTATAATATGATGATAGGTGAAGGATTTATTGCTATGTGTTGGGCTGCCGGAGCTATGGTTGTTTATAATGAATTAAACAACGTAGGTATTCCTGCTACATTAATGGTTGGTAATATTTCTACAAGATTTATGGGAACTATAGGCGGCATATTTGCAGTAGCTGCAATTATAATTTTACCTATAACAAGTGGAGATACAGCATTTAGATCATTGAGACTTATGATTGCTGAACAATTTTCAATTGACCAAAAATCACCAATTAAGAGAATAATGTTATCTATAGCAATTTTTATACCTGCTATAGCGATTTTAATTTTTGCTAAAACTGATAAAAATGGCTTTAATTTATTGTGGAGATACTTTGGATTTATGAATCAATTTACGGCAGTGTTTGCATTGTTATTAATATCAGTTTATCTAAAAATAAAAGGCAAAAAATATTTAATAGCATTGATACCTGGAGCATTTTATACATTTATTGTATCATCATATATATTACATGCGGATTTAGGATTTTCTTTAGATTCTAGATTTGGATTTACAGGATATCAAATATCTTATCCAGTAGCATTTGTATTTGTATTATTTTTTATTTGGTTTGTAACACATGTTGTTAAAAGTAAAAAAGATGAAATATCAAAATTAGATAAATAATTTAACTTATAGTTGAAGATAATTATGTATTATTTTCAACTATTTTTATGTTATAATTTACATATTGAAGAATGGAGGGAAAATTGAAAAAAATATTAATTTTATTATTATGTCTAATATTTATGGTGGGCTGTACGAAAAAAGTAGAAAATAAAAATTTTGAAACAAAATCTGAAAAAACTAAATCTGAATTAAAAAAAGGAGATACTAAAGTGTTAAATCAAGTAGAAGGATATCAAGAAGGTAATATAAAAGCTAAAATTAAAACAAATATGGGAGAAATGGAATTGATATTATTTCCTAAAGTTGCCCCAAAAGCTGTAGAAAATTTTGTAAAACATGCTAAAGATGGATATTATGAAGGAATAATTTTCCATAGAGTTATCGAAGGATTTATGATACAAGGTGGAGATCCTACAGGAACAGGTAGAGGTGGAGAAAGCATTTGGAAAAAATCTTTTGAAGATGAATTTGATGTAAATTACAGAAACTTCTATGGCGCCTTATCAATGGCGAATGCTGGCCCAAATACAAACGGTTCTCAATTTTTTATAGTAACGGCTAAAAATAATATAAATGATAATTTAGTCGGACAAATGAAAAAATTGGGAGAAAAAGGAGGATTCCCAGATTCTGTAATTGATGCTTATAAAAATTTGGGAGGGACACCTCATTTAGATGCAAAGCATACTGTTTTTGGTCATGTAGTTAAAGGAATGGATGTAGCTGAAAAGATCTCAAAAGTAGAGAGAAATTCATCTGATAAACCTATTAAAGATGTCGTTATAGAAAAAATAACAATAGAAGAATAGAAATAAACTAAGCTATAGGGTTTGCAAAATAACCATATAGCTTATATTTTAGCAACTAAACGAACAAATGTTTGATTTTTGGTTTAAAATATTGTAAAATGAAGGTGGAGATAAAAATGAAACAAAAAGTTTATATAGCGATAGATTTAAAATCTTTTTATGCCTCGGTGGAGTGTGTAGAAAGAGGATTGGATCCATTAACTACAAATTTAGTAGTGGCTGATTCAACAAAAACTGAAAAGACAATATGTTTGGCTGTGACACCTTCTTTAAAAAAATTAGGATTATCTGGTAGAGCAAGAATGTTTGAAGTAGTTCAAAAAGTAAGGGAAGCTAATAGATTACGAAAAAAAAATATAAATTGGAGAAATTTTGTTGATAAATCTGTAGATGATCGAGAATTAAGGATTAATCCATATCTAAGCATAGATTATATAGCAGCGCCACCAAGAATGGCTTATTATATAGAATATAGCACTAAAATATTTGAAATATATTTGAAATATATTGCTGAAGAGGATATTCATGTTTACTCAATAGACGAAGTTTTTTTAGATGTAACAAATTATTTAAAATATTCAAAAAAAACACCAAGAGAATTTGCTAAAACAATAATATTAGATATATTAAAATCTACCGGAATAACTGCAACTGCGGGAATAGGTAGTAATTTATATCTTGCAAAGGTTGCTATGGATATAAGAGCGAAGCATATAGATGCAGATAATGATGGAGTAAGGATTGCTGAACTTGATGAATATTCATATAGAAAATATTTGTGGCACCATAAACCTATAACCGATTTTTGGAGAATAGGTGTAGGATATGCAAATAGATTGAAAAATATTGGATTGTTTACTATGGGAGATATAGCAAAATGTTCATTAGGGGCAGAAAATGAATTCCATAATATAAAATTATTATTTGATACGTTTGGGATAAATGCTGAATTACTAGTAGATCATGCTTGGGGATATGAACCTGTAACAATAAAGGATATAAAATCATATAAACCAGAACATAGAAGTATATCTATGGGACAAGTTATGACCAGACCGTACACTTATCAAGAAAGTATAATAATTATTAAAGAAATGTTGGATTTAATTTCTATAAATTTAATAGAACAAAATTTTACAACTAATCATCTTACTATAAATATCGAATACGATATAGAAAATATAGAAAAAGGATATAAAGGTGTCATTTCAATAGATCGATATGGAAGAAAAAAACCATTTAATTGTAGATTTTCAGTTAAATTAGGTAAATACACCAGATCTACAAGATTAATGATAAAAAAAGTTTTAGAAGTATATAAAGAAAAAGTTAATAAAAGCTTAACGATCAGAAAATTTAATATTTCAGCAGATGATTTAAAATCTTTTGATGATATTAAAAATAATGAAGATGTTCAGATTAATTTTTTGTCTGAAGATAGCTTTGAATTGCAGGTAAATAGTATAGACATTGAAAAAAAATTAATATCAAAAGAAGAAAATTTACAAAAAACGGCAATTGATATAAAAAATAAATTTGGTAAAAATGCAATTTTAAAGGCAATAAATTTAGAAGAGAGTTCTACATTAATCGAAAGAAATAAATCTATTGGTGGACATAAAGCATAGGAATATATTATGAAAAAAAATATACATGATTATTCGGATATTATTAATATAGAAAGACCGGTATTTAAGATGAATAAAATGAGTGCTTATGAAAGAGCTGCTCAATTTTCACCTTTTGCAGCATTATCTGGTCACGATAAAGCAATTCAAGAAACGGTACGAAATACTCAAGAAAAAAAATTTTTTTATGAAAACTATAAAAATTTATTAGATTATAATTTACAAAAAATACTTAAAAAAATAAATTTAAATCCTAAAATTAGAGTAGTTTATTTTGAAAAAGATAAGTTGAAATCTGGGGGAAAATATATTAAAAAAATATTAAATATAAAAAGAATAGATAAAACTCATAAGATTTTATATTTTGAAAATGATATAAAAATTAAATTGGATGACATATATGAAATAGAATTGATTAAATAATATTAAGGTAAAATATTTTATTTTGTTGTATAATGGAGATGTATCAAATTAAGGGAGGAAATTAAATGGAATATTTAAAAGATACAGTTCAAGTTGGAGATTGGAAAGGTGAAAAACACGTTCCATCAATTATGGTTTTATCATCAGATAAAAATGAAGTAATGGTGAAAGTAAGAGTTGGTGAAGAAATTGCTCATCCAAATACTTTTGAACACCACATCGGTTGGATTAAATTATATTATTTACCAGAGGGAGCTAAATTACCTGTTCAAGTTGCTGATGTAAACTTTACAGCTCATGGAGAGGGAAATTCATTAACAGATCCTCAAGCTGTAGTAGCATTTAAGGCGGAAAAAAATGGTAAATTATTAGCACAAAGTTATTGTAATATTCACGGATTGTGGGAAAATGAAGCTGAATTAGTTTTAGGATAATAAAACGTATCGAATTTACACCCTTTTAAGTCTTTTAGGATTTAAAAGGGATTATTTTTTATTTATTTAGAGGTTAAATTTAATAATTCAACTTGATACATAAGATAAATAATATATTAAAAAACTTTGATATTATTTTAAAATGCTAGTAGAATAATAAAAGTATTGTTTTTTATTAGGAGAAATTATGAAAAATTTAAAAGGAATATTTATTATTTTTACTTGTATGTTTTTGGGAGGAATTATTAGGGGAATTGTCCCGGTGCCTATTCCTGATGTTGTATATGGTATGTTAGTTTTAACTGTATTATTAATTTTGAAAATTGTGAAGGTTAAAGATGTTGAAGATACATCTGATATGTTATTAGCTCATTTAGGATTATTATTTGTTCCTCTTTCTGTATCTTTAATGACTAAATTTGATTTATTAGGTCCAAATTTATTAAAAATATTATTAATTTTATTTGTTACAACATTTATAACTATGGGGGTAACTGCAAAAGTAGTTGAAATGGTACAAAAAATTGGAGGTATAAAATGATGGATTTAGTACAATCTTTTTCTAAATTACCTGCTTTTGGGATATTTATAACGGTAGGAATTTATATTATAGCATTAAAAATTAGTGAAAAAACTAAAATAGCAATATTAAATCCTTTGTTAGTTACTTCAACAGTTGTTGTTTTATTTTTATTGATTTTAGGTATAAAATATAATGATTATAACAAAGGTGGTATTTACATTACATTTTTAATTGGTCCATCTACAATTGCCTTAGTAGTTAATTTATATAAAAATTTAGATTTGCTAAAAAGAAATTTTTTAGCAATATTTATAGGAGTAATAGCCGGGGTTATAACAGCTATTGTTTCTGTGTTTTTAATGACTAAGCTTGTTGGTTTGGAAGGAGATTTAAGGATTTCTTTAGTGCCTAAATCCTTAACCACAGCTATAGGTGTTTCAATTTCTGAAGAATTTGGAGGTATTGCTTCTATAACGGTTTTTGCAATAATTCTTACTGGTATAATAGGAGCGGTTATTTCACCATTTGTATTTAAGGTATTTAGAATAAGAGATAGAGTTGCAAAAGGAATAGGGTTAGGTACTGCCTCTCATGCTGTAGGCACATCAAAAGCTATACAAATGGGAGAAGTAGAAGGAGCTATGAGTGGTCTTTCTATTGCTTTAGCAGGATTTATATCAGTAATATTAATTCCGATTTTTATAAGTATATTTAAATAGAGAAACTAAAAGGGGCTTTTGCGAATAATTAAAAAATTATTTTGCAAAAGCCCCTTTTTTGATCTATATAAAATTAATTACATTTGTTTTTTTAGTATAGTTGTTAAATATTTCCAGAATAATCCCATAAAAACAAGGAATATTAGTAATTCCGGGCCTAAGTAGGTTATATTATATATAAACGAATAATATACAGGCGACATCCCTTTAGGGGTATATTGTGCAAAATATATTATTCCGGAAAGAAAATGTACAACTAATCTCAGTAAATATGACAAAATTATAAATGGTATATATCCCTTAAATTCAGATTTATTATTTAGATATGTTAAACCTGCAATACCCATTAATGAACTTGGTAATGGATAATCTAAAATTACTTGAATAGGATGAACTATTTCAGGTTTTATAATGAGTGTTATTACACCAAATATTGCACCAACAATCATTCCTGCTGGGGCTCCCCATCTGATAGCAAAAATCATTAGGGGTAATAATTTTAATGAAATGCTGCCTCCTTGAGGCATTTTATATAGCTTAAATTGTGCTAAAATAACTGATAAAGCTAACATTATGCCAGCTTCAACAATCATTTGAGTATTAAAAAATTTGTTTTTATTCATTTTTTCTCCTATTAAATTTGAATGGAAGATTTACAAATAAAAAAACTAACAAAAAAAACTACCAATGGGTTAGGTAGTTTTAAATAAATGCTTATAATATTTGCTTTTACTTCACTTTCCTACGCTATCATTATATAGATCAGGTCAAGGGTACTTCTCAGCTTAATGCGCCCCTAGTGACGATTTTATTATAGCTTATAATTTTTATATAATCAAATTTGATATATAGATATCAAATTTTACAAAAAGGTAATATAAAACTCATATTTTAAACATATTTATAAACTAAAATTTAAATTGATACACGATATTATCTAAATTTACATTATTTGATTAAAGTAGTATAATTTATATAAGGAGGGTATCATGTATAATATTGGTGACAAAATAGTTTATTCTATACACGGAGCAGGTACAATTGAAGATATTCAAGAAATTGAAATTTTAGGTAATACAGAAATGTTTTATATTTTAAGGTTTCCTATTAATGATATTACTATTTCAGTTCCGGTTACAGAAAGTGAAAAAATTCGCCCTGTAATTACAAAAGAAGAAGGAAAAGCTGTAATGGAAATATTAAGATCTGATGTTACTGAAATGTCTCAAAATTGGGGAAAGAGATTTAGAGATAATCTAGAACATATAAAGACAGGAAATATATTTGAAATAGCTGATATTGTTAGAAATTTAAGTATTTTGAGTCAAAAAAAGGGATTATCTGCATCTGAAAATAAAATGTTAATAAATGCTAAGAGAGTTATGGTATCTGAGCTGGTGATAGTTGGATCTATGACTAAAGAAGAAGCTATGGCAATGATAGATGATGCAATTACTTTAGAACAGGAGAATATATGATAAAAAAAATTATTAGAATAGTCATATCACTTCTAGGTATTCCTCTAGGATATGGTATTTCTAAATTATTATTAGAAAATATGTTTGTTTTTAATAATAATTTTGTGAAGTATTCTTTTAATGGTATACTCATAGTTTTGATGACTATTTTATTTTATTTAATAACACCTTATTTTATAACTAAAATGGAAAAAATGTTTGATAGATTAGAAGGGCTACTTATTAAAGAACCTAAGGAAGCATTGATAATTGGTTTTGTTGGAATTATTTTTGGAATTATTATTGCGTTTTTATTAAGTTTACCGATTTCAATGTTAGCATTAACAGGGATATTTGAAATTATAAAAATAATTGTAGCAATAATAATTTATTTAACATTTGCAAGTTTAGGGTATAGATTTTCATTAAAATATAAAGATGATATTTTGAAATTATTTAAGAGAAAAAATTCAAGTGAAGATTTTGAAAAAAGATATTTATCAAAAAAGTCAAAAAGTTTACAAACAATTGTTTCCGATAAAGTTGTAGATACATCTGTTTTAATTGATGGTAGAATTAAACAAATTGTTGAAACGGGATTTATAGAAGGAGATTTAATAGTACCTAATTTTGTGCTTCAAGAATTACAATTAATAGCTGATTCGGCAGATGACTTAAAAAGAGAACGTGGAAGAAGAGGACTGGATATTGTAAATGATCTTAGAAATTCTAAAAAAATAAACTTTAGAACAACAGCGAAAAATTATGAGGACACAAAAGAAGTGGATATTAAATTATTGAAATATGCTAATGAAACAGGAGCATCTGTTTTAACTAATGACTTTAATTTAAACAAATTGGCAGTAATACAAAATATTAAAGTGTTAAATATTAATGATTTAGCTAATTCTGTAAAGACCGTTGTTTTACCTGGAGAAAAAATGATTATAAATATTATAAAAGAAGGTAAAGAAAAAAATCAAGGATTGGCATATTTGGATGATGGAACCATGATAGTTGTAGAAGAAGGGAAAGGCTTAATTGGACAACAAGTTGAAGTTGTAGTTTCAACAGTTTTACAAACAGCTGCCGGAAAAATGATATTTACTAAAATTATAAATAGTTAATTTAGGGAGGATAATTTGAAAAAAGGAGTAATTAGATTTATAGCATTAGTACTAGCTATATTAATGTTAGTAGGGATTGTAAGTACTATATTTACAGCACATGCGGCTTCTATGCCTGATGAAGTATATGGATATGGTGCAGGATTAAATAAAAAAGAAGTAGAAGATACTGCAAAATTATTAGGAATTAGGGATTTAAATATTACTCAAGTACCTATAAAAGGAATAGATACTTCGAAATATTTGGGAATACAATCAACTGATGATGAAATGATTTCATCAGTTTATGTAAAAAAAAATAATAATAAAAATATAACTGTAGAAGTCACAACACCACTTTCAATACAAAAAGTTACATCTATTCAGTATTCAAATGCTGCAATTACGGCCGGATTAGAAAATGTAGATATAAAGGTTGCTGCTATAACTGCTGTTACAGGAGAATCAGCTTTAGCTGGAGTATATAAAGTTTTTGAACAATCAGGGATTGCAATAGATAGGCAAAAAACAAAAGTTGCAAATAAAGAAATTGAAGTTGTAAATAAAGTTTCAGATGAACATAAAGGGAAAAAGGGTTTTTCTAAAGATAAACTAAATAAAGTTGTTGTTGACGTAAAACAAAAGTTATTAGAAGAAAAAAAATCCGGAAAAGATTTATCTAATGAAAAAATAAAAAATATTGTTGAAAATTCTGTGAAAAATGGTGATTTAAATCAAATTATAAATAATGTAAATATTGAAAATTTAACATTGTATTTTAAGGATTTTATTAATATTGATAATTTAAATATAAATGTGGTTCAAGAGCAATTAAATAATTTAGTGAAGAATATACCAAATATAGCAAATAAAGAATTGGACAACGCTAAAAAATTCTTAAATACTGAAGAAGGAAAGAATTTTTTAAATAATGTCAAAGATAATCTTACAAAAGAAAATTTAAAAAAAATAGCAGACGGCGTTAAAAATGCTTTAGATTCAGAACAATTTGAAAATGCGTTAAACTCTGTTAAAGATAATTTGAATACAAAGAAGTTAACAGAAATGATAGATGGTGTTAAGAAAAATATTTCTAATGATGGGGTCGGATTTTTATCAAGAGTATTAAATGGTATTGGAAATTTTTTCAAATCATTGGTTAATTCATTAAAAAGTTTATTTTAAATTAGGATAATTAGCAAAAATATGGTATAATATCAAAGCGATTGATATTAATTATTAAATAGGAGGCATAATGAGCGAATTAAAATTAAATGCTGAGCTAAGAGAAGGAAAAGGAACCGGAGTTTCTAGAAAACTAAGAAGAGAAGAATTAGTGCCAGCACAATTATATCAAAGAGAAAAAGAAAACATTAATTTACAAGTTGTAGCAAAAGAGTTGGATAAAGTTATAACAGAAGCAGGTACTTCAACAATTATAACTTTAGTTGTAAATGGAGAAGAAAAAAATGTTTTAATCAAAGATTTCCAAAGACACCCATTTAAAAATCAATATTTACACGTTGACTTTTTAGGTGTTAATATGAATGAAACATTAAGAGTTTCAGTTCCGGTTGTATTATTAAATAGGGATGAAATCAGACTTCAACCATCAGTGTTGATGCAACAATTAGAAGAAATAGAGATTGAAACATTACCAAAAAACATGCCATCAGAAGTAATATTAGATGTTGAAAATATGGAATACAATGATGTATTTTATGTTAAAGACTTATCTATTGTAAATGATGAAAATATTACAATTTTAACAGATTTAGAAGAAGTTGTATGTACATTATTAGAACCTCAAGAAGAAGTTATTGAAGATGATGTAGAAGTTTCAGCAGCTGATGTTGAAGTAATTGGTAAACAAAAAGAAGAATAAAATTAACTGTTATTTATTTAATATCAGTATTAAATAAATATTGTTGGTGAAAAATTAAAGTAACATATTGAGAGAATTAGAGAGTAAAATTTCTAGTTCTTTTTTATTTTTATCTCTTGCAAGTGCAAGGTAAAATTATGATTGAATAATGTAATTCAAAAATATCTCATAAATTTATTTGTTAAATTGATTTAAATGTATTGAAAAACTAAAAAAGTGAGATAAAACTAAAATCGTCTTATCTCACCGGGGCTTATTTTATACTAATTAATATAAAATATCATATTATAATTATGTTAATATATTTTTACCATATTTGGATATAACATTATTACTAAAACTTTTACCTTATATATAAATATTAAAGTGGTAAAAACATGTATCTCAATATAAATATAAATGTCAATACATATAATAGTGGACTAACTTTTTTATGTTGTCCTGTAGCAATATTTACTATAGTATATGAAATAATACCGAAAACGATTCCCTCTGCAATTGAATATGTGAATGGCATTGCTGCTATTGTTATAAATGCAGGAATTGCAACTGTAAAATCATCCCAATTTATTTTTTTTACTGCAGTTGACATAAATATTCCTACTATGATAAGAGCTGGAGCAGTTGCTGATGAAGGCACCAATAGGAATAGTGGGCTTAAAAATAGAGATATAAGGAAAAAGCACCCTGTAATGACTGATGTTAGTCCTGTACGTCCACCTGCTGCGACACCGGCAGAAGATTCAACGAATGTTGTAACTGTTGATGTACCAAGTAATGCTCCTAAAGTTGTGCCGATGGCATCTGACAAAAGAGCTTTGCCGGCTCTTGGTAAATTTCCGTTTTTATCTAAAGAATTTGTTTTTGATGCTACACCTGCAAGTGTTCCAACTGTGTCAAACATATCGACAAATAGGAATGTAAATATTGAAATCATTAGTGATGCGTTTAATATATTTGAAGGGAGTTGCACCTTAAATGCCACATTTTCCAGTCCTGATGGGATTTTAAAAAATGTGAAATCTGAAGGAATTTTAGTAACACCCATTGGAATTCCAATTATTGTAGTTATAATAATGCCTAATAGAATAGAACCTTTTACATTTTTAGCTACTAATACTGCTGTGATAATTATTCCTAGCATTGCAAGTAATGTTGATGATTGGGTAATTTTTCCCAGTGAAAGTATTGTTGCACCTTCACCTGTTATAATGCCGGCATTGTTAAAACCTATAAGAGCGATGAAAAATCCAATTCCTACTGAAATAGATTCTTTTAAATCTCTAGGGATAGAATTAAAAATTGTTTCTCTTATTTTGAAGAATGAAAGTAAAATAAAGATAATACCTTCAAGTAAAATTATAAATAATGCCTCTTGCCATTTAAATCCATATTTTAAGCAAACAGTATATGTGAAATATGCTGAAAGACCAATTCCCGGTGCTAGAGCAAAAGGGTATTTTGCGAATAATCCCATGATTATTGTTGCTACACCTGCCGAAATAGCAGTTGCGATGAATACACCATTAAAATCCATACCTGTTTTAGATAACATATCCGGATTTAAGAATAAGATGTATGCCATCGTCATAAAAGTTGTAAGTCCGGCGATAAACTCTGTTTTAAAATTTGTTTTATTTTCTTTTAGTTTAAAAAATTTTTCCATAAATTTCTCCTTAATAAAATATATATAAAAATAAGGATGATAAAATCACCCTTAATTTATTAAGCATTTAAGAATAAATATCTTAATAAAAATAGTCCTGATAATACTAGTACAAGAGGACTAATTTCTTTATATTTTCCTGAAAATACTTTTATAATTGTGTATGAAAGCACACCAAATACAATACCTTCAGAAATTGATTCTGTGAAAGGGATTGCTGCAATTGTTATAAATGCAGGGATGCCTTCTGTGAAATCTTCCCAATTAATTTTTAGTAATGGACTTGTCATTAAAAATCCTACAATAATTAGTGCAGGAGCTGTTGCAACCGCAGGAACAAGTAAGAATAATGGACTAAAAATAATTGATAAAAGGAAAAATATTCCTGTTACTATAGCTGTTAAACCTGTTCTACCACCTTCGGCAACACCTGCTGATGATTCAACAAATGTTGTAACTGTAGAAGTACCAAGTAAAGCACCTAATGTTGTACCGATTGCATCTGCAAAAAGAGCTTTTTCAACTCTTGGTAAATTACCATCTTCATCAAGCATATTTGTTTTAGAAGCAACACCTGCTAGTGAGCCAACTGTATCAAACATATCTAAAAATAGCAATGTAAATAATGAAATCCAAAATGATTGCTCTAAAATATTTTTAGGTATTGCAATTTTAAAAGCAACTTCTTGGAATCCATGAGGGATGCTTATAAGACTGAAATTTGCAGGTATTTTTGTTATTCCAAAAGGAATTCCTATTAATGTTGTAGCGATAATACCGATTAAAATAGCACCTTTTACTTTTCTTGCGACTAAAATAGCTGTGATTAAAATACCTAAAACTGCAACAATAGTAATTGGACTAGAAATATCGCCTACAGAAATCAATGTCCCATTTCCTGCTTTTACAAGACCGGCACTTTGGAAGCCTAGAAATGCAATAAAAAACCCAATCCCAACGGAAATTGAATTTTTTAATGTTACAGGAATTGATTTAAAGATTACTTCCCTAAATTTTACAGCTGAAAGTAAAATAAAAATAATACCTTCCATTAAAATAATAAATAGGGCTTCATTCCAAGTATATCCATATTTTAATACAATTGTGTATGTAAAATAAGCATTAAGACCCATACCAGGTGCTAATGCGAATGGATATTTTGCTAAAAGCCCCATTATAATACTTGCAACTGCTGCTGATAATGCTGTTGCAACAAATATTCCTTGTTGATTCATCCCGGTTTCTTTTAACATGCCAGGGTTTACAAATAGTATGTAAGCCATTGTCATGAATGTAGTGATACCAGCGATTATTTCAGTACGGATATTCGTACCATTTTCTTTAAGTTTAAAAAACTTTTCCACATAATCCTCCGAATTATTTCAGTAACATCTAACACAATTATTTTATCAAGAATAAAAAAAATGTCAATAATATTATTAACTATATATAGTGTGTTTTTTATTTATTGAGTATAGAATATATAATATGTAGATAGGATTTTTGTGAGATAATATTTATATTTTTATTAACAATTTTATGATTTCTTGGTATAATCAAAAAGGAGGTTTTCATGATAGATAATTATAATATTTACATCTCTACTGTATTTGGATTGGAATCAGTAGTTAAAAAAGAGTGTGAAGCTTTAGGATTCAAGGATTTAAAAGTTTCAAATAGTAAAATTGAATTTGTTGGAAGTCAAAGAGATATTGTAAAAGCTAATTTATGGCTTAGATCAGCAGAGAGAGTTTATATTAAACTTTTAGAATTTAAAGCATTAACATTTGAGGATATATATGAAAATGTAAATAACTTTGATTGGGAAAATTATCTTTCAGAAAATGGTAAAATACTTGTTTTAGGAAAATCTTTAAAATCAAAATTGTATTCTATTTCTGATAATCAGGCAATCACTAAAAAGGCGATTATTAATAGATTGTCAAAAAAATATGATAAATCATGGTTTGATGAAACAGATGAAGAGTATAAAATAAGTATTTCAATTTTGAATGATATTGCTACAGTTAGATTAGATACTTCAGGAGTAGGATTGCATAAAAGAGGATATAGAACTAAGCAAAATGAAGCTCCTATGAAAGAAACATTAGCTGCAGCTTTGATACAAATTTCAAATTGGAATAAAAAAAGTGATTTTATTGATTTGTTTTGTGGTTCAGGCACTATTCCTATAGAAGCAGCATTGATTGCAAAAAATATAGCTCCGGGAATATCAAGAAGTTTTGATTTTATTAATTGGAAGTTTTTTGATAAAAATATTTATAAAGAAGAAAAAATTAATGCGTATAATTCAATAAATGATAAAGATGTTAAAATTATAGGTTTTGATATAGATAAAAAGGCTATAGAAATAGCAAAAGAAAACGCAGTAAATGCAGGTGTGGATGAATATATAAAATTTGTAGTAAAAGATGTTAAAGATGTGGGATTACAAAATAATTTTGCCACAGTAATTTCTAATCCTCCATATGGGGAGAGAATTGGAGAAAAAAAGGATTTAGAAAAGATATATAATGCAATATCTAAAATCACAAAAAAATACACTACACTATCATTTTATTTTATTACATCTGATGGAGATTTTGAACGCAAAATAAATATGAAATCAGATAAAAAAAGAAAGTTATATAATGGTCGGATAGAGGTTAATTATTATCAATTCTATGGACCTAGTATTTTAGATTTATTGGGAGGCTAAAATGAAATTTGAGCCCAAAATAGAAAATTTTACAAGATATGTTCAAGGAGCAAACTTTAGGTTCTTGGATGCTATGGAAGATCTTGTAAGAATTAGAGACCATAATGGAGAAATTCTTTTTGAAAATAAATCAATGAGAGATTTAATAGAAAATCTTATTATTAAAAATAAAAGAAGATTAATATCGCCTCAACTTTTTTTAGAATTATATGAAAAAAGAAAACAAGGAAAAGATTTATTAAAAAGAGAAGTAAATATTGATGGTAAATTATATTCAATAAATGCATCCCCTATATATAATGATATTGGAGATTTAGAAGGATATATCGAAGTTTTTAGAGATATAACTTCTGAAAGAAATACAACAAAACAATTATATATTGCCAATAGAAAAATTAATGAAGATATCCAAATGGCAAAGAAGATTCAAAAAAGTATTCTTCCGAAGAAAAAAAAGTATAAAAATATTTCTTTTCAATTTGCACACGTTCCTTCTGATAATTTGTCAGGAGATGTATTTGATGTTATAGAGATAACTAAAAATAAGTTTGGTATATACATTGCTGACGTTGTTGGGCATGGTATTTCTGCATCAATAATGACTATGTTTATAAGACAGTCAATGAGAAGCATAGTTCAAGAAGATGAAAATTTAAGTCCTTCAGAAACTATACAAGAATTGAAAAGTATGTTTAGTCAGCTCAATTTGGATATTAGTCAGTATTTTACAATTGTATATATGGTTATGGATACTGATAAAAAATTATTAAAATATGTTAATGCAGGACACAATTGTGCACCTATTTTATTTAATTCTTCAAGATTAGGATTTTTACAAAATTGTGGATATTTTATATCTAATTTATTTGAAAATGTTAAATTTAATGAAAAAGAATTATATTTAAACAAAGGTGATAAAATATTAATATATACAGATGGTTTGACGGAAACTACAAATTATTCTGGAGAATTTTTTGGGGAAGATAGATTAGTAAAATGGATAAGAAAAAATCGCAATGAAAAACAATTTGTAAAAAAACTTATAAATGAAGTTGAAATTTTCAGATACAATAAACAAGTTGATGATATTGCGATATTATATTTAGAGTTAATTTAAGGAGTATAAAATGAAAATTGATTTAAGTAAAGCTGTTTTAGAAAATAAAATTGAAGATATAAAAGAAGAGGTATTAAGAGCTCAACAAATTTTGGTTGAAGGTGAAGGTGAGGGAAGTGATTTCTTAGGATGGTTAGATTTACCAATTAACTATGATAAAGAAGAATTTGAGAGAATAAAAAATGCTGCTAAAAGAATTAGAGAAAATTCTGATGTATTAGTAGCAATAGGGATTGGGGGATCATATTTAGGTGCACAAGCTGTACTTTCAGCATTAACAAATAGTTATGCAAAAAATAAACCGGAAGTAATATTTGTTGGTAATCATTTATCTTCTACAGAAATCGTAGAATTAAAGGAATATTTAAGGGACAAGGATTTTTCAATTAATGTAATCTCAAAATCCGGAACAACAACAGAACCGGCAATAGCATTTAGAATTTTTAAGGAATTATTGGAAGAAAAATATTCTGAAGAAGAAGCAAAAAGTAGAATTTTTGCTACAACAGATAAGGAAAAGGGGGCATTAAAAACATTAGCAACACAAAAGGGATACGAAACTTTTGTTGTGCCGGATAATGTTGGAGGAAGATTCTCAGTTTTAACAGCTGTAGGATTATTGCCAATTGCGGTTGCAGGAATTGACATTGATGCTCTAATGCAAGGGGCAGCTGATTATAGAGAAGAAGTTTTAGATAAAGAATTTGAAGAAAATGATGTGTTGAAATATGTTGCCATGAGAAATGTGTTATATAGAGAAGGAAAAGATATTGAAATTTTAGTAGCATATGAACCAAAATTAAAATTCTTCAATGAATGGTGGAAACAATTAGAAGGTGAATCAGAAGGAAAAGATGGAAAAGCATTATTCCCTGCAAGTGTAATATTTACAACTGATTTACATTCATTAGGACAAATTATTCAAGAAGGTAAAAGAAATATTTTTGAAACAGTAATTTCTGTAGATACACCAAAATATGATATTAGCATTAAATCAGATGAAGATGATTTGGATGGACTAAATTATTTAGTAGGGAAGACGGTTGATGAAGTAAATAAAGTTGCAATAAAAGCTACAGTTGATGCTCATGTTGATGGTAATGTACCAAATATTGTATTACACTTAGAAAAGATTGATGAATACAATTTAGGAAAAATGATTTACTTCTTTGAATATGCAATAGGTGTATCTGGATACGTTTTAGAAATCAACCCATTTAACCAACCGGGAGTAGAAAAATATAAAGCAAATATGTTTAAGATGTTAGAAAAACCGGGATATTAATATAGAAAGAGAATATTTATGGGAAAAAAAAGTAATTTAGAATCGCAATATAAGCATTCAATTGAACAATTAACTCAAAAAACTAAGGAAGAACTTTTAGAAAGAGGAGTAACTATTGATGACATAGCAGAAATAGTTATGAAACTTCAAAGTCCATATATAAAGGATTTGTCTATTGAATTTTGTAAATATTCAATTAATAAAGTATTAGAAAAAAGAGAAGTAGTAAATGCGGTTTTAACAGGAATACAATTAGATAAATTAGCAGAAAAAGATTTAATTGAAGAGCCTATTTTGAGTGTTATTAAGTCAGATGAAGGTTTATATGGAATAGATGAAATCCTTCCTTTATCCATTGTAAATTTATATGGGTCAATTGGATTAACGAATTTTGGATATTTGGATAAAGAAAAAATCGGAATAATCAAAAAAGTTGACGAAGCAAAAGCTGGAGCTGTAAATACGTTTTTAGATGATATAATTGCTGCTATAGCAGCAGCTGCAGCTTCAAGGATTGCCCATAGTTTAAGAGAACCAAATAAAAAGCATTATGAGTAAGAAATATTACGCAGTTAGAGTTGGTAGAAAAACGGGAGTTTTTTCTACTTGGGACGAATGTTCAAAACAAGTTATAGGATTTAAGGGTGCAATTTATAAAAGCTTTTTAACAAAAGAGGCAGCTCAAAATTTTGTTGGAAATATTGAAAAAGTAGAAATCTCAAAAGATTCAATTAAAGATAATGAGATAATAGCTTATGTAGACGGGTCTTATAATATAAGTACCGGAGAATTTGGATATGGAGTAATTTTGCTTGATAACCATCAAGAAATTACTTTTAATAAAGTAATTTATGATGATGAATTAAAAAATCAACGTAATGTAGCAGGCGAAGTATTTGGTTCAATGGCTGCTATAGACAAAGCTATAGAACTAAAAAAATCTAAGATATATATTCATTTCGATTATATGGGTATAAGAGCATGGGCTATAGGAGAATGGAAAACAAATATTCAACTTACAAAGGATTATAAAAAATTTATAGATGAAAAATCTTCTTTAATAGATATTGAATTTATAAAAGTAAAAGCTCATTCAAATAACAAATATAATGACATAGCTGATAGACTAGCGAAAAATGCGGTTGGTATAAAATAAAATTCCCATTGATGCCACGAGTCCTCGCTCCGTAAGGAGCTGCGGAGGTGGCTATATGGGAATTTTATTTTATTATGATAAAACTATTTTAATTATTTATTTTTTAATAAATCTCTAATTTCAGTTAATAAAACTTCTTCTTTTGAAGGAGCTGCTGGAGCTTCTTCTTTTGGTTTTTGAGTTTTGTTATAAGCTTTAACTATTACAAACATCACAAATGATACTATAAAGAATGTAATAACTGCATTAATAAAATTACCAATCATAAATGTAACGCCTGCTATCGTAATTTGTAATTTTGAAAAATCAATACCTGCTGTTAAAGCACCTACTAAAGGCATGATTAAGTTATCTACTAAAGCTTTAACTACTGCTCCAAAAGCACCAGCCATGACTACAGCAACTCCTAATCCTAAAACATTACCTTTATTTATAAATTCCTTAAATTCTTTTAACATATTCTCCTCCTTTCTGTATATTTTATACCCATTATATTTATATATACACATAATGTCAACATAAAAGTTGATTATGACATATTATTATTATAAAATATGATAAAGGAGTATGCTTTGATGAAAGAAAATAATATATCAGTAATTTCAAAAAAATTACATGAAATTGAAGAAATAAGAAGTTTAGTTAATATATCTTCTAAAAGTGAAGTAGTATATAAATATGTTTTCGGTGTGACTGATTTTGAAAAAATAGATTTATATATTAAGGTTTTTACAAATGAAAATGATATTGTGATTAGTAAGCTTAATAACTATTTTGTGAATGAATATGAAGTTATATCTTATAAGTTTATTAATAATACAAAAAATATCATAGAATTAACTTTTGTGAACAATAATAATATATTTGAATATTTATCAGGTAATGAAAAAAATATGATAGTTTTTGATAAAGATAGAGTTTTTAAAGATTTATCTGAGCAAAAATCAAATAGTAATTGGATAATGCCTAAAGAGGATGAATTTATTGAGGAAATTATACAATTTTTATTTAATCTTTCTGAAATAGCGTTATGTTATAAGAAAAAAAATTATATAAAAGTAAGTTTATTAAAGAATGATTTATTGGATAATTTAATTTATATGTTAAATTGTTATATATCTTTAAAATATAATAATCATGTGATAGTTAATCAATATGGAAATGGACTTAGAGATTATTTAGAAGAACAAAAATTTAATGAATTTGAGTATATTGTTTTGGAAAGTTCAAGAGATGATATATGGACAATAATTTTTAAATCTGCTCAGTTGTATAGAACTATTGGTCTATATATATCTGAAAAATTAAAATATACATATCCTAAAAGAGAAGATGTTAAAATAATGAATATTTTAAGAGAAATTTATAAGGAAGAACAATGAAAAAAAGGTTTTTAAGTTTAATATTAACGTTTGTATTAATTATTACATTTGTTCCATTTTCATATGCAGCGAATTTTACATACGAAAAACAAATAAAATCTATGCTTATAGTTGATGTAAATAGTGATAAAATATTATACAAAAAAAACATAGACAAAGCAGTACCTATTGCATCAATGTCTAAAATAATGTCTTTACTTGTATTAAAAGATGCAATTAAAGATGGAAAAATAAAAATGACAGATATTGTTACAATTACAGAAAATTCTGCAAAATATAATATGCCGGGGTATTCTTCTTTTGATTTAGTAAAAGGTGAAAAGGTATCAGTTGAAAATTTATTAAAAGCTTCCATGATTGTTTCGGGGAATGATGCTACAGCAGCTTTAGCTATTCATCTTGCCGGGAGTGAAGAGAAATTTGCAAAATTAATGAATGATAAAGCAAAAGAATTAAAATTAAAAAATTCAAGTTTTATTAATCCTACAGGATTGACGATTGAAAAAGATAAAAAGAAAATTTTTAATAAAATGTCAGCAGATGATTTATTCAAATTATCAAAACATTTATATAAAAAATATCCTGAAATTGAAGAATATGGAAAAATAGCTGTATTAGATGTTGCTGAAAGAAAATATTCTAGAAAATCTACATTGCCGCTAAGAGATAAACAGCCTGGATTAATAGGTTTGAAGACGGGATATACAGAGGAAGCAGGATATTGTTTTGCAGGAATATTTGACTTATCAAAGAACGAGAAAAAAATAAATACTAAAATTTTTACTTTAGTTATAGGTGCTGATTCGGAAGAGATGAGGGCAATCACTACAAATGAATTAATTGATTTTACATTGAATAATTTCTATTTAAATGATGAAATTAATAAAGATAAATTCATAACGGAAATTTATGTTCCGAATTCAGTAGATAAGTATATTAATCTTTATCCCTCGGAAAATTTTAAAGAAATAATTAAAAAGGGAACAATTATTGATTCGGAATATAAAATAAAAGAAGGTATTTATGCACCATTAGAAAATGGACAAGTTATAGGTGAAATAAAACTTTTTGAAAATGGTAAACAAATTAAAAAGATTAATTTAATTAATAAAGGATATAAATCTAAAGAGAGTTTTATTTCAAATATAATTAGTAAAATAAAAACATTTTTTGATGATTTAATGCAATTTATATAAGGAGTTAATGATGAAATATTTATTTTTTGACATAGATGGTACATTATTAAGTCATACAGAAGGAATATCTAAATCTACGATTGAAGCGTTAAAATTAGCTAAAGATAATGGCCATAAGATATTTATATGTACAGGTAGATCATATAGCGAAATACCACAATTAATTTATACATTTAATTTTGACGGAGTAATTGCAGCAGCTGGAGGATATGTAAAAGTTGGAAATGAAGTAATTTTCAATAAAATTATGCCGGAGCATTTAATAGATAATATTATTTATCAATTGGACAAAATGGATATACCATTTATGCTTGAAGGAGTTGAAAAAACATATTCACATAAAGATGCTAGATATATTTATGATGAGAGAAATTTGAAGAGAAAAGCAATAAAAGATAAAACTAAATATGAACATTCAGCTTATGATTACAGGATACCGGAACTATTTACAATAGATGAATATTTTAGTAATAGAACACCTATCAGCAAAATGACATTATATGGAAATGGTCCGGAAAGCTATTTTGAATTAGAACAATTTATTGATAAAGATTTTTATTTATTGAAGTATGATATATATGCTGAGTTAATTAGTAAAGGAATAAGTAAGTTAACAGGTATAGAAAAAGTAATGAATTATTTAAATGCAAGTATTAATGAAACCTTTGCATTTGGAGATAGTTTAAATGATTATGAAATGATAAGAGGAGCAAATATAGGGATTGCTGTAGGAAATGCTTCTGAACCTGTAAAGAAAATAGCTGATTTCATTACAGATGATATTCATGATAATGGAATATACAATGCTATGAAGCATTATAATTTAATTTAAGGAGGAATATATGTTAAAAATTGGAGATAAGGCACCGGAATTTAGTCTTGAGAATCAAGAGGGAAAAATTGTAAATTTATCTGATTTTAGAGGTCAAATAGTTGTTCTATATTTTTATCCGAAAGATAATACACCGGGATGTACAAGTCAAGCTTGTGGTTTTAGAGATATAAATGAGGAGTTAGAAAAGATGAATGTTAAACTTATCGGAATAAGTAAAGACAAGATTTCATCTCATACTAAATTTATTGAAAAATATGGACTAAATTTTGATTTGTTGTCTGATCCTGAAAAAGAAGTACACGAATTATATGGAACATTAGATGAGAAATCTATGTTTGGGAAGTTGGTGTTTGGAACATCTAGAGATACATTTATTATAGATGAAGAAGGCAAAATAAAAGAAATTTTCAGAAAAGTAAAAGCAAAAGATAATCCTTTTGAAATTTTGGATTATCTGAGAAAATAAGAAAGTTATTTTTATATTGTTTTGTAAAATTCGGAAATAGTTTATAGAATTAGGAAATAGTTTATAGAATGCTGGGAAATTTTTTAAAATAAGAAAGTCAAATCAAGCATACAATTTTGTCCGTAAGGAGCATAAGTTTTCGTCAAAAATCCCTAGATATTGAAATCTAGGGATTTTTGACGTGTTTTATTAAATTATTTAAATATTTTTAAGCTTGTTTGATATAAACACTTTACTGAATTTTACCCTTTTTTGATAATTTGTATGCTTCAATTTGATATGTTAAATTTGCACATATACTAATTATTCCGCATATAATTATTGGCAATATACCGGTATTAAATATTATATGTGTTATTAATAAAGTTATTAATAAAAATTCAATCAATTTTTGTATAAAAGTATATGATTTAAATGCAGCTCTATATATTATTGCTTTTTCTGCTTCATCACAAGATTCAACCCAT
The DNA here is from genome assembly GCF_046035495.1 of Helcococcus sp. KG196. Classification (NCBI taxonomy): domain Bacteria; kingdom Bacillati; phylum Bacillota; class Tissierellia; order Tissierellales; family Peptoniphilaceae; genus Helcococcus; species Helcococcus sp. KG196. The sequence continues at coordinate 183,236 of NZ_JBFNFI010000001.1, read as the reverse complement.
TGCTCTGTAAATTTTAATGATGAAGGATCTCCGTATCTGTCGGGATAAACTTTTATTACAAGATTAACAAATCTCATCAAATAAATAGCTTCGTAAAATGATGAAATAACAAATATTATAGATAATAAAAACCATACACTTAAATTAATAGTTTTTATATTAATATTTGTATAAGACACTGCATAAATTAATATTATAAGTACTGAAACAATAGAAATGATACTTATTGAGATAGCACCATATCTACTAAGTTTTAGTTCTTTTATATCTGCTTCATTATCGTCTTCAATTCCTTTTATTATTTCATTACCTAAAATTTTTATTTTGTATATAAATAGTTCACCTAAAAATAACTCTATTGATAATAGTATGCTAATAATATAAAATCCATAAGATTTAATTGTTTCAGGTATTTTATTCATTAAATTTGAAAATTTTATAAATATTTCTGATTTAATTTTTAAGCCGTAGATTATATAACCGATTGAAAAACCTATTAAAAATCCAATTAAAAGTGATATTAAGAAAATTAATATAAATTTTAGTATTTTATTTTTGATTTTCATTATTTTCCTCCTCATAAATAAAAATTTTTTCTACGGTGGTATTACATATTTTAGCGATTTTTAATGCTAAAGATACTGAAGGAGAATAATCTCCACGCTCTATTAAACTTATTGTTTGCCTGGATACTCCACATAATTTGCCCATTTCTGTTTGATTAACACCGATTTTTGAACGGTATTCTTTTAAATTATTAAACAATGGCATATTTATTCCTTTCTAAAAATCATTTATTATTTCGGCCGAAAATAATGACAAATATTGTTGTCAAAACCATTATACTATTTGACAACAATATTTGTCAAATAGTTTTTTATAAATTATATAAATTACGGATGAAGCTATTATATATCCCATTGAAATGTCAGTAAGGAAATGAGCACCATCAAATATTCTTGATATTCCTACAAGTATTGCCCACAAAATTGGAAATATAATGAAAAAACTATTTAATTTTTTATTAATATTAAAAATTTCAGGTATATAAATTAAAATAAGGCTCGAAGCAGCCGCACTTGTATGACCTGATGGAAATGATTTGAATAAATCAGATGATGGTTTACCATTTAAAATCCACCAATTTGTAAATGTTGAAAATTCTCCTTTTTGATACATGTCAAAGAACCTATGTCTACCCCAAATATTTTTCATAAAATCAAATATAATGAAAATTGTAAAAATTGAAATTGCAGTAAAAAGAACAAATTTAACCAATTTTTCTTTATCTTCAATTTTTATTAATTTAAATAAAACAATAGATGATGAAACATAAAATATGTAAATAAAGATACTTAATAAAATTTGTTTATTGTTGAAGTATCTAGGAATTCCATAGGCTGAAACAATTGGGAAACAAATAAAAAATAATAACATTAAAATATAAGCTAATCTATTTATTTTAAAATTAGAATATTTTAAATAGATTAAAGATGATGTTGTCATTATAATAATCATTGGAAATTCTCCTAAAAATTTAAGTGTTTCAGGATAAAGATTCCCTCTCGAATAAAGTAATTTATTAATTTGTAAGTCATAAAATGATCCTATTAAGATACCTATAAATCCTAATATTAAAAATGATAATAAAATTTTGCTTGATTTTTTCAAAATTTCTCCTTAATAATTTATTATTAATAACTTATAAATTATTTTATCAAAAATACTTTAATAACAAAACGCTTTTTTGATATAATATATACTAATGAGGGAAGTATGGAAATTAAAAGCTTTAATTTAAAAAAAACTGCAGAAGAATATTATTATAAAGGATATTTAAAAAAATCTATTGCTTTATTTGAACGGGCATCTAATTATGCTCAGGGAGATAATTTGCTTGATATTTTGTATTCTCAAGCTATAATTTATGATGAACTTGAGGATTATGATAACTCCTTAAAAAAATTTAATGATGCTTATCAGTTAAACGATTCAAATGCACAAGTTTTGTATGGGATTGCGATGAGTTATGAAAAATTGAGAGATTATAAGAAAGCGGAATACTTTTATAAGCAATGTATTATTCAAGATCCGGAATATGATAGAGCTTTATTTTTTCTAGCTAATTTATATGATGTTGAAAAAAAATATGAACTAGCAATTTATTACTATCAAAAAACTATAGAATTAGTGCCGGATGATTATATAGCATATAATAATATGGGTGCAATTTATGAAAACATTGATAAATTCGATTTAGCACTGGATGCACTTAATAAATCATTAGAGATAAATCCACAATATTTTAGAGCATATTTTAATAAGGGAGTTGTTTTTGGAAGATTAAAAAATTTTCTAAAAGCAGTTGAGAATTATAGGATTTCAATAAGTAAAAATAGTGATTATGGAAATAATTATTTAAATTTATCTGCAATATATATTGAAAAAAAATTGTACAAAGAGTCAGTACATATTTTAACTAAGGGGATAAATAATTCAGCTGATAATTTAGCGAATCTATATTATAATCGAGCTTGTTCATATATAAAGCTAGATGAATTTGAAAAGTCAATGAGTGACTTAAAAAAATCAGTAGAGATTAATAATAATATTGCAGAATATGCAAAAAATGATGAAGACTTTAAAAATATTAGAAAAAATGATATATTTATAAAAATAATTGGAGATTAATATGATTACACTTAAGACAAAAGAAGAGATAGAAGGAATGAGAAAATCAGGTGAAATACTTTGTAAAACTCATTTAGCAATAAGAGAAATTTTAAGACCGGGACTTACTACATTGCAAGTTAATGATTTTGCTGAAGCATTTATGAAATTTAAAAATGCTATTCCAAAACAGAAAGGATATGAGGGATTTCCTTACGCATTATGTACTTCATTAAATGATGTTATTTGTCATGGATTTCCTAAAAAAGAAGATGTTTTAAAAGAAGGGGATATTTTATCAATTGATAATGTTGTTGATTATAATGGGTATTTATCTGATTCTTGTTGGTCATATGCAATTGGAAAGATTTCGGAAGAAGATAAAAAACTTATGGAAGTTACTAAAAATAGTATGTATTTAGGCATAGAACAAGCTGTAGCTGGAAATAGAATTGGTGATATTGGAAATGCGATTCAAACATATGTTGAATCTGAAGGATTTTCAGTAGTTAGAGATTTTGTTGGGCATGGTATTGGAAAAGAAATGCATGAAGATCCACAGGTTCCTCACTATGGTAAATCCGGACGAGGAAGAAGGCTTATGGAAAATATGGTAATTACTGTTGAGCCTATGATAAATGTAGGTACTTGGATGATGAAAATTGATAGTGATGGATGGACTGCAAGAACGAGAGATGGTAAAAAATCATGCCAATTTGAACATACATTTGTAGTTAGAGATGGTAAGGCTGATATTCTAACAAATCAGGATGATTATGAATTAAATGATGAAGAAAAACAATGGATAAAGAATTATAAATTTTAGGAGATTTTAATGAGATCAATACTTAAATTAATTTCAAAATATGGAAGTTCAAATAGTATAATTCCTATTTTAGTTATTGTATCAATAATTGCAACAATATTAGTATATTCATTTATAAAAAATAAGAAAATGAAATACTATATAAATTTAGCAATATTTATAGTAGGAGTGATTTTATTTATTAATGGATATATATTTTTATTAAATACAACAGGATTAGCAATGCTAAAAATTGGAAGTGAAGTTATTACTTTTGGTATAGTGGGTATTATGTTTGCTTTTATTTTAGATATCTTAGATTCATTAGGAGGAATTTTTAAGAAAAAAACAGTTAAGAGAAAATAGGAGGTCATATGATAGGTGCTTTTTTTGATATAGATGGTACCTTAATGAGAGAATCCATTATGGTAAAACATTTCAAAAAATTAGTAAAATATGGAATAATTGATGAAGAATCATATATAAAAAATATAAAAGCTAAGTATGAAGCTTTTGAAAAAAGATATGGTGACTATGATGATTATATTTCAGAAATAGGATTGTTATATAAAGAAAAATTAATGGGAATAAATAAAGCTTTAATTGTTGAAACAGCTAAACAAGTTATCAAAGAAGAAGGTGAGCTGGTTTATACATTTACAAGAGATAGAATTAAATGGCATAAGGAGCAAGGGCATAAAGTATTTTTTGTGTCAGGGTCTCCTACTTATTTAGTAAAGATGCTTGGACAAGTATATAATATAGATGATTGCTCAGGTACAGATTATATTTTTGATTGCGATGGTAATTTTACCGGACAAATTTCCCAAATGTGGGATAGTGATTCAAAGTTAAAAGAGATAAAATTTTTAGTTGAAAAATACGATATTGACATTGATAATTCATATGCATATGGAGATACAAATGGGGATTTTTCAATGTTAAAAACTATGAAGAATGCAACAGCGATAAATCCATCCAAAAAATTTTTGGATATAATTAGAGATGATAAAGAACTTAGGGGAAGAGTCGATATTATTGTTGAAAGAAAAGATGTAATTTATCATGTAGATATAAATGTCGACCATTATACATTAAAAACTGAATAAAATTTAATAAAAAAAAAGTTAAAGTACTGTATAATCAGAAAATTTATGATTATATAGTATTTTTTTTGTATCTTGATAAACACTTATCTTTTTATGTATATTTATAAAGTATTCAGGAGGATAAGTCAGGATACAATATAATGAAATATGTTGATAAATTAATAATTGAGGAGATATTTGAAGACTTTTATAAATATAATAAAGAGTACAAAAATATTATTAAAGAGGAGCAATATAAATATTTTATTAATAAAAGGAGAGTAAAGAAAAGTAAGAAAAAATTTAATATAAAAAATACTGAACAATTAATGTTTCTTTTATTTTCAATGCTTGATAAAAAAGAAAAAGATTTAATAGAAATGAAATTTAAGTACAGGATGTCAATCACTGATATCTGTACTATACTGTATATATCAGAATCAACGTATCATAGGAGGATGAGAAAAATATATAGTAAAATGAGTAAGTATATAAAAGAGTTTGAAGGATTATTTAATATAAAATAAAAAGGAGGAAATCCTGAAATAATTGTAATTTAAATTTACAATTAAGTTTTTCCTCCTGTTATACAATTATTCTATCCCGTAAGAAATAATGACACCATTATTATTAAAAGTATAATCTATTATTTTGAATCTTCTTATTTCTGATAATGATGATACGGTAATACAATTTTTTTCAATAGAAAAAATACCGGGTATAGTAGTTCTATTATTTGATTTTATAATTTTAACATCGTTTTTAATATATTCGTTAATATTTTTTTCTAGTATTGAAATTATTTGTTCAACATCTTTTTCGAAAAATAAATTATTAATAGAGAATGTTGATTTTTCAATTCTTGTATAAAATTTTTCACAATCTAATGAAAAATATTTTTTTAAAACGGATTTAATAAGTAATCTTGCTGTTAAAGATTTTAAAATTTTGTATCTATTTTCATAATTTACTGATATACTTATCTTATCAGATATAGGTTTAAGGTTTGATACTAAAACTGTACCAACACTTGAATCGTATATATAATCTACTTTTTGATCATTTATCATAATTTCTTCTTTTTCAATATTAAGTTTTTTATAATCTAATAAGATGTTATCGGCAGGGACAATATGATATTTTGCTTCAAAAAATTTTCTTTTTACAATACGTGTATTTATTTTATTTATATAATTATTTAACATTTTTACCTCTAGGAGTTTTCATGAAAAGACCAATAATTTTTATTTTAATCTATTATATTTTAGGTATAATTTTTTATGAATTTTTTGATCTTAACTTAAATTTTTATATTTTTTTATTATTCATTTTTCTTTTATTTTATAGTAAAAATAAAAAAAATGCTATACTAATGATTATAATCATTTTTATTTCCATAATTTCAGTATATCTTAGATATCCATCAAATCAAGTAAGTAAGACAAAAATTCGTGCTGAAATATTTAGAAAAGAAGTTAAAGAATTTAATATTCATTATTATTTAAGATATAAAAATTTTAATATTTTATTAAAAACCAGCAAAGATTTTGCTTTAGGGGATATTGTTTCTTTTACTGAAAAATTAAATAAACCAAAGACATCAAATAATTTTAACACATTTAATAAGGAAAGCTATTTAAAGAGTAAAAATGTTTTTTATGAAGTTAATTCAAAAATTGTATCTAAAATTGGTCATAAAAATAGATTGAAATATAGCATTTACAATCATCTTAAAGAATTTTTTGATGAAAATTTAAATAAGATTTCTTCATCATTTATGAATTCTATGATTTTGTCAGAAAAATCCGATAATGAAATGTTTGATGATTTTAAGGATTTGGGATTATCTCATGTTTTAGCTATTTCGGGACTTCATTTAAATATTTTGATATTATTCTTAGATAGTATTGGCAGAAGAATGAAAATAAGCAAAAAATATTTTGGGATATTTGTAATTATGTTTTTAATATTTTACGGATATCTTGTTGATTTTCCAATTTCTTTAATTAGGGCTTTAAGTATGTATGTTATAACAATGTTTGCTATTTACACAAATAATATAAAAGATAGATATAATACACTTTTTGTATCTATGTTAGTGTCACTTATTGTGAATCCATTTTTCATATATTCGACAGGATTTTACCTTAGTTATATAACTATGTTTTCAATATATTATTTACCTAATAAAGTGTCTAATTTATACAAAAAAATTCCAAAAATTTTTATTACACCAATAGCTATTCAAATAGGTTTACTCCCATTTTCAATTTACTTTTTCAATAAAATAAATTTACTCTCCATTTTTACAAATATACTTATATTACCATTTGTAAGTGTAGCTTTATTATCGGGTTTTACCTATATTTTTATTAGATTAAAATTAGTAAGCTTATTTATTGAGGGTATTTTTTGCATCGTTTCGCTTATAATTTCTCCATTTAATGTAATAAAAGAATCATTTGAAATAACATTTCCTTATTCAAATGTAAAAATGATTGTAATTTATTATTTAATTATAATTTGCATCTTAAATTACAGAATGATTTTATATAAATTTAGAAAGAATAAGAAATTATACTTAATTTTTGCGATTTTTCCAGTAATTTTACTGAAAACATTCTTATTGCCTTATGCTGTGATAAATGTTGTTGATGTAGGTCAGGGAGGTGCAATAATGCTTAGAAATAAAGGTATTACAACACTTATAGACACCGGGGGAAATATGTTTAATCCGGAATTATCAGGCAGAAATCTTTATGATTATTTATATAAGAATGGCGTCACAAAAATTGACAATGTCTTTATTTCTCACAATGATTTTGACCACATGGGAAATTTGCAATATTTAGTATCAGTTATGAATATTGGAAAAATTTATTCCAACACACTAAAAAATTACAATGCAAAATCTCTAAAAAATGGAGAAAAGATAAATATTGGGAATGCATGTTTTAAGGTGATTTTAGATGGTAAAAATGCAAAGTCTTCTAATGATAGTTCACTCGTACTTTTGTTAAAAGTTTTTAATAGTAATATTTTACTCACAGGAGATGCTGAGGATAAGGAGAAATTTATAAAAAATGAGGATAGGATAGATTTTTTAAAAATTTCACATCATCAACTATTGGAAAGACTTAATAACAGAAATATAAAAACATTTATAATCGAAAAGCAAGGAAACATTGAAATCTACATTAATAGATACGGATATTCGATATATCCGTATAAACATAAGTATGATGTGGTGGAGTTTATTAAGAAAATTATTTTGTATTAGGAAAAATATAAAATAATTCGTAAGATGCCAAAGGAAAATCAATAACAGAATTTATATATTTGTACTACTGTTACTAGGACTTAACATAGTTACAGGGGGGATATTTGACTTCAGTAAGAACTCCAAGAAAAGATTTTATTATAAGCATCTTAAGAGGATATGTCTTAGTTGCTTTGAGTGTAAACATCATTCCATCAATATTTGGAGTTAATTCAATTTGGTATGCAATGATAGTTTTGGAGTTTATCACATTAGTTGTATCAATAGTTCTTTTTATTAAATATAAAAAGGGGGGATTGGAAGAGTAGTTCCAATTCTATATGAAATTGCATAAAATTGGAAATTAACTTCCGATTATTATGAAGATAAATTATGTAAATTTTTTCGAGTATTCGTTTCAAAAAATGTTCCGATTTTATGATAGCTATAAATCATGTAAATAGGAGTTTATTTAAATATACAGGTAATTTTTTTAGGACAACTACCTGTAAATTTTAATAATGTAATAATTACATGTATGTAAAACAGTGATTTGTAAAATTTTTCATGTAAATTGTTAAAATATTTGTAATACATGATTATTTTTAACCTTTTTTACCTGTAATATAAAAAAATTATTATAATACATGATTTTCAAAAGAATTTACCTGTAATTATAAGTGGGATATTCATGTTAAGGGCATAAAAGCTTGAATAAATTTGTAAATGAGCTTGTTTTTTGTTGTTAGAAATATGCTATAAAATTTTTCATTTATTAAGGTAATAATAGAAGATTAAGGTAATATAGAAGATTATGGCACTATAGTAGCATTTATTCAATGGCTGTAAATTTTTTTCTATTTTTAAAAAAAAATTAAAAATTCTTCTAAATATCTTAGCTTAAGGTATATAGAGTATTAATTTATTCAAAAAATTCATGGGGATAAATTATAAATATTGGTACTAAAATAGTAGTTGTTTCACATATATATTATTAGAGTTTTTTGAAGATAAATTTAGAACTATAAAAAAAGTATTGACATTTTAATTTGAAGATGCTATTATATCTATGTTGCTAAAAAACGGCGGTGTAGCTCAGTTGGCTAGAGCATACGGTTCATACCCGTAGTGTCGGCAGTTCAAATCTGTCCACCGCTACCAATTTGCGGAAGTGGCTCAGTGGTAGAGCATCGCCTTGCCAAGGCGAGGGTCGCGAGTTCGAATCTCGTTTTCCGCTCCACTAAGCATCAATTGTGTAATTGGTGCTTTTTTTATTATTTTAATATTTGTGTCGTTAGCTCAGCTGGATAGAGCGTCTGGCTACGGACCAGAAGGTCGAGGGTTCGAATCCTTTACGACACGCCAAAAAAGATTAGATTATATCTAGTCTTTTTTATTTTGTTTTATAAGTATTTTTGATATAATATAACAAAAGGTTAGAAAATTATCAGTTGTGATATTGCTCACATTCATTTGAGTTTGTTAGATGTATTATAACTATATAAGTAATTTAAGATAAATAAATTTAAGGAGGTGGATATGAAAAAAAATAAAATTATATTGGTAGGAGATGGTGCTGTTGGTTCAAGTTTTGCATTTGCTTGTACAATTTTAGGAGTAGGTAGAGAATTGGGTATTATAGATCTGAATGCCGATAAGGCTGAAGGTGATGCGATGGATTTATCCGATGCTTTAGCATTTACTGCATCAAAAGATATTTATAAGGCGACATATGAAGATTGTCATGATGCTGATATAGTTGTTATTACAGCGGGTATTCCACAAAAGCCTGGTGAAACAAGATTGCAATTAGTTGATAAAAACTTAAAGATTTTTAAGGATATTGTAACAAGTGTAGTAGGTTCTGGATTTAATGGTATATTTTTAGTAGCAAGTAATCCTGTTGATGTTATGACATATGCTACATGGAAATATTCAGGATTTAATGCAAATAGAGTAATTGGTACAGGTACAGTTTTAGATTCAAATAGATTAAGAAAAGAAATAGCTGAAATTACAAAAGTAGATCCTAAGTCAATTCATGCATACATTATGGGTGAACATGGAGATAGTGAATTTCCGGTATGGTCACATGCAAATATTGGTGGATTACCAATAGCTGAATGGACAAAACATAATCAAGTTGATGAAGAAACATTACTACAATCATTTGACAAGGTAAGAGATGCGGCGTATGAAATTATAAATCGAAAAGGTGCTACATTTTATGGAATAGCAGTAGCTATGGCCAAAATTGCTCAAGCTATTTTAAATAATGAAAATAGTATATATTCCGTATCATCATATTTAAGGGGAGAATATGGACAAGAAGACTTATATATTGGAGTGCCAGCAATTATAAATTCAAATGGTGTGAAAAATGTTTTAGAAATTTCATTAAATGATAATGAACAGGAAAGAATGAATGCATCTGCAAAAACATTAAGAGATATTATTGAAAAAAGTTTTTATAAAAAATAATATTAAAATGTTTAAATAAAATAATAATTTAAAAAGCCCTTGAACTACTGATGAATAGTTCAAGGGCTTTTTTTTATTCAAAAATCTTTAATATTTTTGTAATATTTACGTGGAAATTATGTAGATTTTATAGTATAATTTTAATTGCAAAATTATTGAGAGGGGATAGTGATGTTAGAGAATAGTTTGGATTTTGAAAAAAGTCTTGAATATCAGTTTTTATATAATGAAGATCCAGATTCAATTTATTTATTGCTATCTTGGCTTGAAAATAAAAATGTTGGCAATAATTTCACGCCTAAATATGACGTAACTAAAGCATTATTAACAGGATTGCGAAGAAGTATAAGAGGTAGAAAAGATAAAAAGCTAATAGTTGATGCTATTAGTAAAATGGTTAGTGAAGATTTGAGTAGACTGGAGTTTGCTTTTTCAATAAAAGCATATACAAATGCGTATTATTGTGAAGATTTAATTGATCAATTGGAGAGAATCGCATTAAAATTATATAATCCTTCAGAATTAAATAATATGAGACTTTTATTGCAAAATTCAAAAGACACAGCTGTTATTGATTTTAAGAAACAAATAAAAGATGATTTTATGAAGAGTAAAATAATCGCAAATAATGAAGTTAATGTCAATTATTTCTTAGATAAAAATATTAAGAAAAAATTTTTTAGAATAAACTTTTACATTGATAAACAAGTTGTAGTAGATACAAATAATGCAAATATTTTAACTCTTGAGGGTAAAAATTTGACAATTAATGAATTGCTTCACATTTATAATAAAGCTAAATTTTATATAAACAGAAGCATTAATGAAGCATATTTTAATCAATTTTGGTGTGCATTAAATGATTGTGTATTAGGAAGATATAGATGATTATTTTAGGTATAGATCCCGGTATTGCAATTGTTGGCTATGGAATAATAAAAAAAGATGGAAATACGATTAGTATGTTAGAATATGGAAGTATTCAAACAGATGCTAATATTAAAACTCAAGATAGGTTGGAAATTATTTTTAATGAATTAAATGCAATTATAAAGCAATATAAACCTACTGAAGTCGCCTACGAAAAATTATTTCATGAGAAAAATACAAAGACGTTTATAAACGTTAGTCAAGCAAGAGGTGTTGAAATACTTGCTGCTAAGGTAAATAATTTGGAAATATATGAATATACTCCTTTACAAATAAAGACAGCATTAACTGGATATGGACGAGCTGTAAAAAAACAAGTTCAAGAAAGTGTTAAGAGAATTTTAAATCTTAAGGATATTCCAAAACCTGATGATGCAGCAGATGCATTAGCTATAGCGATATGTCATAGTTTTAGTGGTAAACTTAAAGATTTATATAAAATGGAGTAGTTATGTTTTCATATTTGATTGGTGAAGTAAAAATATTAAGAGAAGATTATATTGTATTAGAAACGAATAATATCGGCTATAAAATATTTATGTCGCAAAAAAACATTTCTACATTGATCAAAAATAATACATATAAGATTTATACAGAATTTGTTGTGAGAGATGATGCTGTATTATTGTATGGTTTTGAAAATTTTGATGATTTAGAAATGTTTTTAAATTTAAAACAGGTATCTGGAATTGGACCAAAGGCTGCGTTGTCTATTTTGTCCACTCTAACTGTATATGAGATAGAATTAGCTATAATAGGTAATGATATTAATACTATATCAAAAGCCCCCGGAATTGGTAAAAAGAGTGCAAGCAGGATTATTTTAGAATTATCTGATAAAATAGATATAGAAAAAATAAACAATATTCCAACAATTTCTAATCCAAAAGTAAATATTCAAAATTCCGGAGATTATGAGTTTGCGATTGAAGCATTAATGAATTTAGGATATACAAAAATGGATGCTGAAAATTCATTAAAGGGATTAAATATTGAAAATATGGATTTATCAGATATTGTAAAGGCAGCGTTAAAGAGGATGTAATATGTCAGAAAATAGGATAGTAGGTTCGAGTTTATTGAATGATGAAGAAAAAAGTGAATATTCTTTAAGACCTAGATGGCTTCGTGAATACATAGGGCAGAATAAAGTAAAGGATAAACTTAAAGTATTTATTGAGGCGGCCAAAAAAAGAAATGATGCATTAGATCATGTATTGTTACAAGGTCCTCCAGGGTTAGGAAAAACTACTTTATCACAAATTATTGCAAATGAATTGGGTGTAAAGGTTAAAGTTACTTCAGGACCTGCAATTTCAAGACCTGGAGATCTTGCAAGTATTCTAACTAATTTAGATAAAAATGATGTACTTTTTATTGATGAAATTCATAGAATTAATAAAACTGTTGAGGAAGTTTTATATTCTGCAATGGAGGATTTTGCATTAGATATTATCGTAGGTAAAGGACCTTCAGCACAAAGCTTGAGAATTGATTTAGAAAAATTTACTCTCATAGGAGCTACAACTAAAGCAGGTATGCTTTCATCTCCATTAAGGGATAGATTTGGTGTGTTACTTGAATTAGATTTATATGATGAAAATGATTTGTCTCATATTATTGAGAGATCAGCAGATATATTAAATGTAGGTATAGATAAAGAATCCGCTAAAGAAATAGGGAGACGTTCAAGAGGCACACCAAGAATAGCGAACAGATTATTAAAAAGAGTTAGAGACTACGCTCAAATTAAGGGCGATGGAAGTATAGATTTAAAAACCGCAAAAAAATCATTAGACTTTTTAGAAGTTGACAGTATGGGATTAGATAAACTTGATAAAAAAATAGTTACAATAATAGCTGAAAACTTTAATGGAGGACCGGTAGGTATTGATACTATTGCTGCTGCGACAGGACAAGAATCTGTCACTATAGAAGATGTTTATGAACCATATTTACTACAAATCGGTTTTTTAAACAGAACATCTAGAGGTAGGGTGCTTTCTAAAAAAGCGTATGATCATTTTGGGATTACATATAAGGAAGATTAATGGATACAAAAGATTTTGATTACGAATTAGATCATTCTTTTATTGCTCAACATCCTGAGGATAAAAGATCTGAATCTAAACTTATGATATTAGATAGAAAAAATGAAACAATTGAACATAAGAGATTTTATGATATTATTGACTACTTAAATGAAGGAGATGTTTTGGTAGTTAATAATTCTAAGGTTATTCCTGCTAGATTATTTGGACATAGAAAGGATAAAAAAGAAGCTTTAGAAGTATTTTTATTAACTAATATTGAAGAAAAAAAATGGGAATGTTTAGTAAAACCCGGAAGAAAATTTAAAATTGGTAGTGAAATTATTTTTGATGAAAAATTAAAAGCAGAAGTTATCGATATTACTGAAGAAGGTCATAGAATTTTAGAAATGAAATATGATGGTATATTTAATGAAATATTAAATGAGATTGGAAATGTTCCACTGCCACCATACATTACAGAAAGATTAGAAGATAAATCCAAATATCAAACAGTGTATGCGAAACATGATGGATCAGTCGCTGCACCGACTGCCGGATTACATTTTACAACACAACTGCTTCAACAAATTAAAGATAAGGGCATTAAATTAGCTTATTTAACATTACATGTTGGCTTGGGTACATTTAAGCCTGTTAATGATGAAAAAATTGAAGAACATAAAATGCATAGTGAATATTATATTTTAGACAAAGAAAATGCAGAAACAATTAATGAAGCAAAAAATAAAGGGAATAGAGTTATTGCGGTAGGTACAACATCGGTTCGTACCTTAGAATCAATATCTAGAAAATATGGAAAAGTTCAGGCTGATAGTGATTGGACAGATATCTTTATTTATCCTGGATTTAATTTTAAGACTGTAGATGCTATGATTACTAATTTTCATTTACCAAAATCTACATTGATAATGTTAATTAGTTCATTTTATAATAGAGAAAGAATATTAGAAGCATATGAAGAAGCTAAAAGAAATAATTATAGATTCTTTAGTTTTGGGGATGCAATGTTAATAAAGTAGGTAAAAAATGGCAATAAAATATGAATTAGAGAAAAAATCTTCACAGTGTGAAGCTAGAGCGGGAGTTATACATACGCCGCATGGAGATATTAAAACTCCGGTATTTATGCCTGTTGGGACAAAAGCAACAGTGAAAGCAATGACTCCGGAGGAATTAGAGGATTTAGGTGCACAAATTATATTAGGTAATACTTATCACTTATTTTTAAGACCAGGTGATGATTTGGTAAAAAAAGCAGGTGGATTGCATAAATTTATGAATTGGAATAAACCTATTTTAACGGATAGTGGTGGATTTCAGGTATTCAGTTTAGGGCACATTAATAAAATTACTGAGGAAGGTGTAGTATTTCAATCTCATATTGATGGATCTAAACAAATGATTACTCCAGAAAAATCAATTGAAATTCAACAAAATCTTGGTTCAGATATTATGATGGCTTTTGATGAATGTGTATATCCAACAGCTACTAAAGAGTATGTAGCACAATCATTAGAAATGACCTTAAGATGGCTGGATAGATGTATAGAAACTCATACAAATAAAAATCAAGCATTATTTGGAATTGTACAGGGGGGATTGTTTAAGGATTTAAGAAAAAAATCTGCTGAGGAAACAATTAAAAGAAATTGTCAAGGATTTGCGGTAGGTGGATTAAGTGTTGGAGAAACAAAAGAAGAAATGATAGATATTCTTAGATTTACAACGCCGTTATTACCGGAAGATAAACCAAGATATAATATGGGTGTAGGCACGCCGGATTATTTATTTGAATCAGTCGAAGCCGGTATTGATATGGCTGATTGTGTACTTCCTACAAGAATTGCAAGAAATGGTGCAGCAATGACTTCTCATGGAAAAGTTACTATAAAAAATGCAAAATATAGAGAAGATTTTACACCACTAGATCCGGAGTGTGATTGTTATACATGCAAAAATTATACAAAAGCATATATTAGACACTTAGTAAATGTTAATGAAATTTTAGGAGCTAGATTATTATCATATCATAATTTGTATTTTCTTACACATTTAATGGAAAATATAAGAGAATCAATTTTAGAGGATAGATTTTTAGAATATAAAGAAGAATTTTATAAAAAATATGGATATACTAAGGAGGATTAGATGTCAAATTTATTATTAGCAGCTCAACAACCACAAGGACAACTATTTTCATCAATTTTTATGTTTGCATTGATTGGTATAGCTTTTTACTTTTTACTAATAAGACCGCAAAAGAAACAACAACAAGAATTTAAACAGGCTATGAGTGCATTAAAAGTTGGTGATATAGTAGTAACAAGATCAGGTGCAAAAGGTAAGGTTATAGAAGTTAAAGATGAAACATTTATTATTGAGACCGGAAATAATAATACACAAATTGAATATTTAAAACAGGCACTGAGCCATATTGTATCATATGATAAAGAAAGTAGTGTTAATAATTCGAACTCACAATTTGCAAATGTTCCTGTTGGCGATTTTTCTTATGGCAATGATAAGAGATTTTTAGATAAAATTGAAGAGTTAAAAGCTAAAAAAGATCAAGATAGAAAATATGACTTATTACTTGAAGATGTATATGAGTTTATTGTTGTTGAAAATGATACAGAGGTTATTTCCATACAAAATAAATTTAGACTTGATGAAGAAAGAGCAAATAAAATAGTAGAAGATTTAGAATATTTAGGAGTGTTAAGTAATCTGGATTTAGGAAAAAGAAGAGTGTTAATAGATCCAAGAAATTAGGATTTTGAAAAATGAAAAGTATTTTACTTTTCATTTTTTTATAGGAGTTTTATGGAAAATTGGTATTTAATAAATAAAATAGAAAATTACAATAAAATAAAAGATAAAAAAAATATTACAAGTTTTCAAAAAATATTATTAGCTAATAGAGACATAACTGATGCTTATAAAATAGATAGCATATTTAATTCAAATATTGATAATTTACATTCTCCCTTATTGATGAGAGATATGCAAAAGGGGGTTGATGTATTATTTGATTCTATGATGAAAAATGAAAAAATAATGATTTCCGGTGATTATGATCAAGATGGTGTAGCTGCAACTGTAATACTTTATAAAGGAATTAAATTATTTTATGAAAATGTGTTATACTCAATACCTGATAGAATTGAAGATGGTTATGGATTAAATAAAAATATTGTAGATGATTGTATTGAAAATAATGTTAAATTAATTATAACATGTGATAATGGAATAGCAGCTTTTGAAGCGATAGATTATGCGAAGAAAAATAATATTAGAGTTATAGTTACTGATCATCATGAGGTTGTAAATATAGATGGAGTTGATAATCTTCCAAATGCTGATGCGGTAATTAATCCGCATAGAATGGATGATGATTATCCTTTTGATGATATATGTGGAGCTGTAGTTGCTTATAAATTTATAGATGCAATTATTGAACTGTATGGTAAAAATATTGGATTAGAAAAGAAAAGTATATATTTTCTTCTTCAATTTGCAATGCTTGGGACAGTTTGTGATATGATGAAAATCGTTGATGAAAATAGAATAATAGTTATCGAAGGGTTAAGGCTTATAAATAAAACTAATAATATCGGAATAAAATCCTTGTTAAATGAAATTAAATGGGAAAAGCCGGTAGATATATACACAGTAGGTTTTTTAATTGGTCCTATTATAAATGCAAGTGGAAGAATTTATACAGCAAAATTGGGTGTTGAACTTTTTTTAACTGACAACATTGATGAGGCAAATACATATTCTAAAACCTTAGTTGAATTAAACGATGAAAGAAAGGAAATGACTCAAAAATCTGTAGAATTGGCAATTGAAAATATTGAATATGAAAATATCCATAAAAATGATATAATTGTTGTATATGATTCAAGTATTCATGAAAGTATTTGTGGACTTGTTGCAGGTAGGGTAAAAGATAAGTATAATAAGCCTACATTAATTCTCACTGATTCTTCAAATGAAGGTATCCTAAAAGGATCAGGTAGAAGTATAAGTGCATATAATATGTTTGAAAAATTTAATAATTTTAGGGATGAATTTGTTGCTTTTGGCGGGCATGCAATGGCATGTGGCTTGAGTATAGAAAAAGAAAAATTAAAGTCTTTTAATGAAAAAATTCAATTGGATAGCAATCTCGTGGAGGATGATTTTAATAAGTCAATCGATTTAGATTATTGTTTGAATTTTAAAAATATAGATAAAAACTTAATCAATCAAATAAACGAGCTAAGTCCATACGGTTATGGGTTTTCTGAACCCATATTTGCAAGTAAAAATGTTTTTGTAAGAGATATATTTTTACTTGGAAAAGATAAAAATGTATTAAAGATTAAATTTGAGCAAGATGGCATTTTATTGGATGCGATAAATTTCAGAATTGATGAAATACTTGATAAATTAGAAATTAATATTGATGATATATATATAATTAAAAATAAAAATTATGATATAGTTTATAAAATTGGAGAAAATACTTTTAACGGATACACGAGTATTCAATTAAATTTAATCTCAATGAGGTAATATGTTAGAAAGATTATTAGAGGCGGTAAGAAAATATAATAAGGATTTAGATGTTGAATTAATTACTAAGGCTTTTAATTTAGCAAAAGAAAAACACAAGGGACAAGTGCGTAATTCAGGAGAAGAATATATAGTACATCCTCTTGAAGTTTCAATTATTTTGGCTTCAATGCAAATGGATGATCAGACAATTTGTGCCGGATTGATGCATGATATTTTAGAAGATACAGATTATTCAAAATCTGATATGGAGAAGGAATTTGGAGAAGAAATTACTGCTCTTGTTGATGGCGTAACAAAATTAAAAAATCTTCAATATAAAACAAAAGAAGAAGCTCAAATTGAAAGTATAAGAAAAATGGTATTAGCTATGGCTAATGATATCAGGGTAATTATTATAAAATTATCTGATAGGCTTCATAATATGAGAACATTAGAATATAAAGATAGGGATAAACAAATTAAAACCGCTAATGAAACTTTAGAAATTTATGTTCCTATAGCCCATAGACTAGGAATTAATGCAATTAAATGGGAGCTTGAAGATTTGTGTTTAAGATATATTGATCCTGTATCATATTATTCTGTTGCTCAACAAATTGATCAAAAAAGATCTGAAAGAGAAAAAATTATTCAACATATTATGGACAAATTATCAACTGAACTTGATAAGATAAATATTAGATTTACAATGACAGGAAGACCTAAAGGAATTTATAGTATCTATAATAAGATGCAAAAGCAGGAAACAACAATTGACAATATATTTGATTTGATTGCAGTGAGAGTAATTGTTAAAGATATAAATCAATGTTATGCAGTTTTAGGTATTGTTCACAATTTATGGAAGCCAATACCAGGTAGATTTAAGGATTATATTGCAATGCCAAAACCCAATTTTTACCAATCGTTGCATACAACAGTAATCGGTGAAAAAGGACAAATTTTTGAAGTTCAAATTAGAACTGAAGAAATGCACAGAAATGCTGAATACGGTATTGCTAATCACTGGCAATACAAAGAAGGTAAGAAGAAAGCTTCAAATTTTGACAACAGATTAAATTGGATAAGACAAGTTATAGAATGGGGAAAAGACACGTCAGCATATGAGTTTATTGATAATTTTAAAAATGACTTATTTAATGATGAGGTTTATGTATTTTCACCAAAAGGTGATGTTGTTGATTTACAAAAGGGGGCTACACCGATAGATTTTGCATATAGAGTCCATTCAGAAGTAGGAAACAAATGTGTAGGAGCTAAAATAAACGGTAAAATTCAACCATTAAATTACAAACTTAAAACTGGAGATATTGTAACAATTCTTACTTCTAAAAACTCAACAGGACCAAATCTGGGTTGGCTTGATATGGCAGTTACTCAACATGCAAAAAATAAAATAAGAGCATTTTTTAAGAAAAAATCAAGAGAAGAAAATATCGAACTTGGTCAGGAACTA
Source organism: Helcococcus sp. KG196 (assembly GCF_046035495.1). Lineage (NCBI taxonomy): Bacteria > Bacillati > Bacillota > Tissierellia > Tissierellales > Peptoniphilaceae > Helcococcus > Helcococcus sp. KG196. The sequence goes on along the minus strand of NZ_JBFNFI010000001.1, from coordinate 163,930 downwards.
CTTGAAAAAGAACTTAGAAAAAAAGGTCATGATGTTTCAAAATTGATGGTTGATGAATGGCTATTAAATGCAGCTGAAAAAAATAATGCTCTCTCAATTGAGTCATTATATAATTTAATAGGATATGGTACAGTTCAAGTTGAAAATGTTATTAAATTTTTAGAAAAAAAATATAATGATAAATATAAAAAAGAAGAAGAAATTTCAAATCTTGTAAATATTGAGGATAAAAATCCTCATAAAGATAAAAATATTAATGAAGCAATTATAATTGATGATATTACAAATTTAGAAACTAAATTTGCAAAATGTTGTAACCCTGTTCCGGGAGATAAGGTTATAGGATATATAACTCATGGACATGGAGTATCAGTTCATAGAATTAATTGTAAAAACATAATAAATCTTAAAAATAAAGAAAGACTTATTGAAGTAAAATGGAGTGAAAATAATAATTCAAGTTTCCCGGTGCAGGTTAAAGTTATTATTGAAAATAGACCTGCATATTTAGCTGATTTAACTAAAGGGCTTTCTAAGGATGGATTTGATATTTCTGCAATTAATACAAAACAAAATCATGACAGTACAATAAATATATCACTTGTAATTTTAGTAAAGTCTAATTCAGATATTGATAGAATTTATAATATAATAAAAAAAATAGATGGTACTATAAAAGTATTTAGGGAGAAAAATTGAGAGCAATAATTCAAAGAGTTAAATGGGTTAAATTAAATATTGATTCAAACTTATATTCTGAGATTAATAATGGATTATTAGTTTTTTTAGGAGTTTCAGAAGATGATAATATCACTGACTTAAATTATATTAAAAATAAAATTGTTGGGCTAAGGATTTTTGAAGATTCTAATGATAAAATGAATTTATCTGTTAAAGATGTAAAAGGCGAAGTGATGGTTGTATCACAGTTTACATTATTTGGTGATGCTAGAAAAGGTAATAGACCTAATTTTATGAGAGCTGCTAAACAGGAAAAAGCAGAAAAAATTTATAATCAATTTGTCGAAGAAATAAAAAAAGATATTGATATAGTTAAAACGGGAGTTTTTGGAGCAGATATGAAAATAGAGCTGTTAAATGACGGCCCGGTTACAATCCAGTTAGACTCTGAAAAATTATATTGAGGTTTTTATGAAATATAAAGTTTTAAAAAATGGTAATAATCCAATGAATACAAATTGTTATTTGATATATAACGAAGAAACTTTAGATGGATATTTGATAGATGCACCATCTAAAATACAAAAATTTATAGATATTATCGAAGAAAAACAATTAAATATTAAGTATTTATTATTGACTCATGGTCATTTTGATCATATTGAAAAAGTTGATTTTTGGAGAGATAAATATAATTTAAAAGTTGTAGCACATAAATATTGTGAAGATTATTTAACTAACCCTGTTCTTAATTTAAGTTCGGTTTTTGGTAATTCATTTACAACAAATGCTGATATATACTTATCTGATGAAAATGGAGATATAGATATTTTCAAATATATATATACACCCGGACATAGCTATGATAGTGTTATATACATATTAGATAATCTGGTGTTTTGTGGAGATTTAATATTTTTAGAATCTGTTGGAAGGACAGATTTTAAGGGTTCAAATCACAGTGATTTGGTAGCATCAATTCAAAATGTTATTTATGAAATGGATGATGAAAATATTTTGTTGCCCGGACATGGTAGTAATACAAAGGTCGGGCATGAAAAAAAATATAATCCATTTGTTGCATGTAAATAAATTAATTAGGAGAGAAACATGAAAAGAACACATTTTTGTGGACAATTAAGAAAAGAAAATATTGGTGAAGAGGTAGTATTAAATGGTTGGGTTCAAAAATCTAGAGACCTAGGTCCATTAGTATTTATAGATTTGAGAGATAAGTTTGGTATTGCACAAATTGTTTTCAAAAAAGAAGATAATGAAGAACTTTATAATAAGGCTAAAGAATTAAAATCTGAATATGTTGTTGGTGTAAGAGGAAAAGTTTTTGAAAGAGAAAGTAAAAATAAAGATATTCCTACTGGGGATGTAGAAATTATTTCTAGTGAATTAGTTGTTTATGATACTTCTAAAACACCACCAATTTATATAAAAGATAATGATAATGCTTCTGAGGAAATGAGATTAAAATATAGATATTTAGATTTAAGAAAATTGTCTATGCAAAAAATGTTAAGAGATAGAGCTGAAATAGTTAAAGCATTTAGAGATTTCTTGTATGATAATGAATTTATTGAAGTAGAAACTCCAATGCTTACAAAGCCAACTCCTGAAGGAGCAAGGGACTATATTGTACCGTCAAGAATAAGCAAACATGGGTTTTACGCTTTACCACAATCACCACAATTATTTAAGCAAATCTTGATGGTTGCTGGTACAGATAGATATTATCAAATCGTAAAATGTTTTAGAGATGAAGATTTAAGAGCAAATAGACAACCTGAATTTACACAAGTAGATTTAGAAATGAGCTTTGTAGATGAAGAAGATGTAATGGAAATTAATGAAAAATTAATTCAATATATTTTTAAGAGAGTAAAGGGAATTGATTTAAAATTACCATTTAATAGAATGAGCTATGATGACGCTATGTCAAGATTCGGGTCAGATAAACCTGATTTAAGATATGGGTTTGAAATTAAGGATATTTCTGATTTATCGGATAAAATAGAATTTAATTTATTTACAGATTCTGTAAATGAAAACAAGAAAATTAAGGCAATTAACTTTAACGGATTATCATCAAAATATTCAAGAAAACAAATTGATAAAATCACATCTTCAATGAAAGGAATGGGAGCTTCAGGATTAATTTGGTTTAGATATGAAAATGGAGAAATTAATTCCAGCATCAATAAATTTTTAAATGAAGAATATAATGACTCATTAATTGAAAGATTAGAATTAAAAGACGGAGATTTGGCACTTGTAATAATTGATAAAGAACCAAAAGTTTCTGAGTTAATGGGCAGCTTAAGAGTTATGATTGCTTCAGAAAATATTGAATTTAAGGAAGATGAATTTGCTATTACATGGATTAATGAATTTCCTATGTTTGAATATGATGACGAAGAGAATAGATATGTTGCAAAACATCATCCATTCACACATCCGGTTGATGAGGATATTAAATTATTAGATTCAAATCCTGAAAAAATGAGAGCTAAAGCTTATGATTTAGTTATAAATGGAGATGAAATAGGTGGTGGCTCAATTAGAATAAACAATTCTGATTTACAAAATAAAATATTTAATGCTTTAAAATTATCTAAAGAAGATATAGAACGTAAATTTGGATTTTTTGTAGAATCACTTAGCTATGGTACACCTCCACATGGTGGATTGGCATTTGGTTTAGACAGACTTGTTATGACATTATTAAATAAAGATAATATCAAGGATGTAATAGCGTTTCCTAAAACTCAATCAGCTTCATGTTTACTAACTGAAGCACCAACAACAATTGATAAAAAACAATTGGATGAATTAAATATTAGATTTGTTGAAGATTAGAGGAAAAATGAATAAAGTTGGAGTTATAACAAAAGTTGATGATGATAAAGCGGTTGTCATGATGGTATCATCCAAAACATGTGGTGATTGTAGTTGCTCAACATTAACCAAAATACACCATGCAAAATCATGTGAATACGGTAAAAAATATTTAATAGTACAAAATACCATAAATGCAAAAGTTGGGGATCCCGTAAATTTAGAATTTAAGACAACAAAAATGCTGAAAGCATCATTAGTTTTATATATTTTACCACTAATAATAATGGTGGTTGGAATATTAATTTCAAATAAATTACAAGGTAAAAATCCCAGCGATATAATTTCATTTATATCAGGTATTACTGCATTAGTTGTTTCTTATGCGATGTTAAGCTCTTTTGACAAGAAAGAAGACAGAGAAAATTTAATTAAATTAAGCAAATTTAGAGGTTATTAATATGAAGAATATACAAAATTTTGATAGAGAATTATTTGATATCATAAAAAAGGAAGAGAACAGACAACAAAATAATATAGAATTGATAGCTTCTGAAAATTTTGTGTCAAAAGCTATATTAGAAGCTGCAGGTTCAGTATTAACAAATAAATATGCTGAAGGTTATCCGGGCAGAAGATATTATGGAGGTTGTAAATTTATTGATGAAGCAGAACAATTAGCAATAGATAGAGCAAAGCAATTATTTGGAGCTGATCATGCTAATGTACAGCCACATAGTGGTTCAAGTGCAAATTTAGGCGTATACTTTGCATTAATGAATCCATTTGATAAAGTCTTAGCGATGAATCTAAATGAGGGAGGGCATTTAACACATGGTTCTAAGGTAAGTATTTCAGGAACATACTTTAATTTTGTTCATTATGGAGTAGATAAAGAAACAGAATTAATAAATTATGATGATGTATACAAAATTGCTTTAGCGGAAAAACCCAAAATTGTATTAGCTGGTGCTAGTGCATATTCAAGAAAAATAGATTTTAAGAAATTTAAGGAAATTGCTGACGAAGTAGGAGCAATTTTTATGGTAGATATGGCTCATATTGCGGGTTTAGTTGCTGCGGGATTACATCAAAATCCTGTAGAATATGCAGATATAGTTACAAGTACAAGTCATAAAACTTTAAGAGGACCTAGAGGTGCATTTATTTTAAGCACAAAGGAATATGCACAAAAAATTAATAAAGCAATATTCCCCGGGACTCAAGGAGGACCCTTAGAACACATAATTGCTGCAAAGGCAATTTGTTTTAAGGAAGCTATGACTGATGAATTCAAAGAATATCAAAAACAGGTGTTAAAAAACGCTAAAAAATTAGCAGAAGTTTTATCTAAAAGAGGCATAAGACTTGTTTCCGGTGGTACTGATAATCATTTAATTTTGGCTGATGTTTCAAGTGTTGGATTAACAGGAAAAGAAGCTGAGTACATGCTTGATGAAGTTAATATAACTGTAAATAAAAATACTATTCCAAATGAAACAAAAAGTCCAATGGTAACTTCAGGTATAAGACTAGGAACACCAGCAATGACAACAAGAGGAATGAAAGAATATGAAATGGAACAAATTGGTAATTTGATTTGTGATGTTTTATTAAATAAAAAGGAAAATAATGAGATTATAAAAGAAGTAAAATATCTAACTTCTAAATATCCATTATATTAAGGAGTTTATATGGCAAGACCTATTGTAAGTATTATAGGAAGACCAAACGTTGGAAAATCAACATTATTTAATAAATTAGTTGGTAAGAGACTTTCTATTACAGAAGACACACCAGGGGTTACCAGAGATAGATTATATAGTGAAGTTGAATGGCAAAATAATAAATTTGTTTTAGTCGATACAGGAGGATTGGAGTTAGATTATACTGGTGATTTTAATAAAGAAATTGAAATGCAAGCTGATATAGCTATTGATTCTTCGGATTTAATTATGTTTTTAGTAGATGGTAGAGATGGTATGACATCTTTAGATATGCTTATTGCTGAAAAATTAAGAAAATCAGGAAGAGAAGTTTTAGTTGTAGTTAATAAAATTGAAACTAAAGAAACTCCATTATCAGTTTATGAATTTTACAATCTTGGAATTGGTGAATTATATGTTATTTCTGCAGAGCAAGGATATGGAATTGGTGATTTGCTTGATGTAATAATTGAAAAGTTTCCGGATGATAGTTTAAAAGAAGATGAAGAAGACAGGTTAAAAATTGCTGTAATCGGAAAACCGAATGTAGGAAAATCTTCGTTTATCAATATGCTTTTAGGTGAAGAAAGAGCAATTGTATCAGATATTGCGGGAACTACTAGAGATTCTATTGATAGTGATTATGAAAAAGATGGAAAAAAATATACATTTATTGACACGGCAGGACTTAGAAGACAAAGATCTGTTAACACAAGAGTTGAAAAATTTTCTGTGATTAGAACATATAATGCAGTAGATAGATCTGATATAGTTTTATTTTTTATCGACGCAAAAGAAGGTATTACTGAGCAGGATACCAAGATTATAGGATATGCTCATAATAATAATAAAGCATCAATAATTGTTATTAATAAATGGGATGCTATTGAAAAAGAAACAAATACTATGAAGCAGTATGAAGATTTAATTAGAAATAAATTAGGTTTTACGCCTTATGCACCAGTAACATTTATATCAGTGCTAAAAAAGCAAAGAATAGATAAATTATTTGATTTAATAGAAGAAGTGGATCAAAACTATAGCTTTAGAGTAGCGACCGGTACACTAAATACAATGTTAAGAGATGCTATTTTATTAAATCCTCCAAAGGCCAAAAAGGGTAAACAATTAAAAATTTATTATATTTCGCAAGTAACAACAAGACCACCAAAGTTCTTAGTTTATGTAAATGATGAAGAATTAATGCATTTTTCTTACTTGAGATATATAGAAAATAAAATAAGAGAAAATTTTAATTTTAGGGGAGTTCCTATAACTTTAGAAGTTAGAAGTAGGAAATTTGAACAATGATTTATTTACTTATAATATTAATTTCGTATATAATAGGATCTGTTTCGGGAGCTATCATAATTAGTTATACACATTTTAATGAAGATATTAGAACTAAAGGTAGTGGAAATGCAGGTTCAACCAATATTTTTAGAAATTATGGAATGAAATATGCCACTATGGCATTTATTATTGACTCATTAAAAGGATTTCTAGCTCCATTTATAGCATATTATTTAGAGCCTCAATATGGGCAGTATATTGCAGGAGTAGTAGTCGTGATTGGGCATGTTTGGCCGATATATTATGCATTTAAGGGTGGTAAAGGAATGGCGACAAGTATAGGTGTAAATTTATATACAGATTATAAAATTGCAATTTTACAAGCAATAGGATTTTTGATTTTTAACTATACTGTAAAAATTGTATCTGTTGCTTCATTGGCACTTACTATACTAGCATTTGTATATGTTTTAATAGTTCATAATACAAATATAGCTTTTGTAATTATGTCATTGTTAAATACAATAATTGTAATTTATAGTCATAGAGAAAACATTAAAAGATTAATTGAGGGAAAAGAGAAAAAAACAAAAAGAATGGATGTATAACATGGAAATTTCAGTATTAGGTGGTGGTAGTTGGGGTACCGCTATTTCTAAAGAATTATCAAGTAAATATGATGTTATTATGTATGTTAGAAACAAGGATACTTGTAATTCTATAAATAATCTTCATAAAAATGACAGATATTTGAAAGATTACATTTTGCCTGATAACATCAAGGCATCATCTAATATTAAAGATGTGTTAAAAAATAAATACGTGATAAATGCTATACCTACTCAAAAAATAAGAAATATACTGGAAGATTATTCTAAATATTTCAATGAAGATAATATAATTATAAACTTATCTAAGGGAATTGAATTAAATTCAAATTTGAGTATATCAGAAATTTTTGAAGAATTTTTACCTAATAATAAATTTGTAGCATTATCTGGACCGTCACACGCTGAGGAAGTTATTGAATCAATTCCAACATCATTAGTAGCTGCAAGTAAAGATATAAATCTTGCTAGAGATGTTCAAGAATTAATGTCAAGTAACAGCTTAAGAATATATACTAATAATGATTTAGTAGGTGTTGAACTTGGCGGTGCGGTTAAAAATGTATTAGCATTGGGAATAGGTATATTAGATGGTTTAGGATTAGGTGATAACACTAAAGCGGCTATTATGACACGTGGAATACACGAAATGACAAGGTTTTGTGTAGCAATGGGTGGGAAAGATAAGACCTTATATGGATTAGCCGGATTGGGAGATTTGATTGTAACAGCAACTTCAATACATAGTAGAAATAGAAAAGCAGGAGAACTAATAGGTAAAGGTCATACAATTTCTACTTTAGAAAATGAAATAGGAATGGTTGTAGAATCTATATCAACATGTAAAGCTTTATATAATATCAGTAAGCAAAAAAAAATATATATGCCGATAACCGAAGTGATATACAAAATATTATATGAAAATTTAGATATAAAGAGTGCTACAAAATTTTTAATGAATAAGGAAAATAAAGATGAATTTGAATTTTAAGAGAATATTAAAATATAAAAAAAGTATAATTTTAATAGTTGTTCTTATCTTTTCACTAATAATAGTTTTATTTTCTATAATTTATTCATTATTTAAAAATAAAAATAATGAAGATAATTTATATAATGTTGGTAATACATATGAGGTAAATAACAATATTTCAGGAAGTGGAGTTGCAATATTTGACGAATTTGTGTTTGAAAATTTTGATAATATTGAAACAAAAATAGACAGTAAAAAAGTTTATAGAGCTGATAGTGTTGTTGATAATACTAATAATTTCGATGCATATGAAAATGCCACGAAAATATATAATGTTTTAAAAGATACTAAAAAATCTAAAAACATTAATGATATTAGAAATTTTGAAAAAATAAAAAATAATATAATTAATAATAAAATAAATTTTTTAGACATTAGTTCAATTAAAAACTTAAACAATTCAAATAATTCTGAAAAAATGATAAATTATCTAAATGAATATATTAAAAATAAATCTGTAAAAGTTGATAGTTCAGGATATATTGTAAATTTTTATGATGGATATGAAACTATTTATAATATTGATTCATTAGAAAGTTCAAATTTAGAACTTATTACAAATAAAACAAATAATAAAATTGTAAAAATACCGGGCTTAAAATATGTAAATAATAAATATTTTTATTTTTTAACGTATATTAAAGATGCACAAAAATTAAATAAGGATTATTTACAGACCGCAAAATTAAAAATTGATAAAAAAAATTATAATGCAACAATTGAAAAATCAATAAATTATAAAGATGGATTAATTGTATTATATAAATTATTTGATAATATAGAAGGATTTGTAAATAATAGATTTATAAATTTTGAATTAGAAACTATTAAATTATTTACATATAAAGTTCCTAAAAGTGCAGTTTTTAATCAATATAATGTAGAGGGAGTTTATTTTATTAAAAATAATAAAGTAAAATTTACCCCTGTTAAAATTATAAAAAATGAAAATGATTTTGTATATGTATCAAATAATTTCAAGGAAATTTTTCCGAATATTACATCTTCAATATATAAAGATTTTGAAGAATTAAATCCATTTTCTAAGATAATCTTAAATCCTAAAAATTATAGGGAAAATGATGATTATAAATAAAAATAGAAAATTGTTTGTGAATAAGTTATAATAAGAAATATAAAATAATAAGGAGGAATAATGGCTTTTTGGGATAAGGTAAAAGATTTTATTGGAATTGAAGAAGATTATTATGAAGAAGATGAATTTCAAAATGATGTAAATGATTCTGATTATGGAGAAAAAGTTGAAAAGAAATCAGAGTCCACATTATATGCTTCAGACAAAAAAGAAGAAAATAATAATACTTATGAAAAAAAATTCGACTTAAATAGAAGTTATAGAACTGAAACAAGACAAACAAATAATAAAAATTTAGGAGTTAATAAAAGTATGTTAGTGTCAATAAAAGAACCTTTAACATTTGATGATGTTAAAAATGTATTAGATGATGTTATATCAGGAAAGACAGTAGTTTTAAACTTGGAGATGTTAGAAATTGATATAAAAACTCAAATTTTTTATTTTGTAAGTGGCGGTTTGTATTCACTAAGAGGTTCATTACATAATGTAACAAAAGATATTTATGTTTTAGTTCCTGAAGGAGTAAGCGTAGATTCAAAATTAAAAGAAACTATTGCTGAAAAATCATTATATCAAATTTAATTGATACAAGGGCGTAAGCCCTTTTTTTATTAAGAGGTAATATTATGATGTATATTTTAGTTTTTATAGTAGCTGTATTAATAGATCAGCTTACAAAGTTGTGGGCTATTTCTAATTTAAAGGGACAGGCTCAAATTAAACTGGTAGATAATTGGTTACATTTAACTTATTTAGAAAATTCCGGTGCAGCGTGGGGAATATTTCAAAATGCAACCTTAATTTTTGCACTAATGACAATTTTAATTTGTTTTGGAATTTGTTGGTATTTATTAAAAAATAGTAACAATATTGACATTTACATTAAAATTCCATTGGTTATAATATTGGCAGGGGCTATTGGAAATTTAATTGATAGATTAAGATTACAATATGTTGTAGATTTTATATACACTCCTCTTGGAGGACTATATGACTTCCCTGTATTTAACTTTGCTGATATGTTTGTATCCTTATCTGCTATTTTTTTAATAATTTATGTTTATTTTTTTGAGGCTAAAAAATGATTATAGGAAACGGATGGGATAATATTCTTGAAAAAATATTAAAATCTGATGAATTTCAAAATTTTTATATTAATCTTAGTAGGGAATATGATATTTATGATGTTTACCCAAATTATGAGAATATATTCAATGCATTTAAATTAACTAAATATGAAGATATAAAAATAGTGATTATTGGACAGGATCCATATCATCAAAAAGGACAAGCTAATGGATTGGCTTTTTCAGTTAATTCTAATATTAAAACACCTCCTTCCCTTAAAAATATTTTTAAGGAAATTAGTTCGGATCTAGGCATTGAAAATAAAAATCCGGATTTGACAGCTTGGGCTAAGCAAGGTGTTTTACTTTTGAATACTATTCTTACTGTAAAAGATAGTAGTCCCAGATCATATGCGAATTCATATTGGGGTGTTTTTTCTGTTGAAGTAATAAAAAAAATTTCAGAAAGAAAAAATATAATCTTTATGTTATGGGGAAATGATGCGATTTCTTTATCAAAATATATAGATGAGGATAATTTTATATTGACATCAACACACCCTTCTCCATTATCTGCATATAGAGGATTTTTAGGATGTAAACATTTTTCAAAAGCAAATGAAATATTAGAACAGTTAAATAAACCAAAAATTAATTGGAGTACAGATGAAAATAAAGGTTTTAGATAACGAAAATCAAAGATTAGATCAATTTTTATCAGATTATTTTGAGGACATTTCCAGGTCAAAGTTTTCAAATTTAATAAAAAATGATTGTGTATTTGTAAATGGAGTTAAACAAAAATCTAAATATATTGTAAAATTAAATGATGTTATAGATGTAGAGCTTGATTGTCTTAAAATAAAAAAATTGGAGCCACAAAATTTATCTATTGAAATTTTATATGAAGATGAGGATATTGCCATTATTAATAAACCTAAGGGGATAATATCCCATCCGACAAATAGCATTAGAACAAATACGGTTGTAAATTTTTTGATGTCAATGTATGAAAATTTACCAAATTTAAATGGAGAGGATAGAGAGGGAATTGTCCATAGACTTGACAAAGATACATCCGGACTTATGATTGTGGCATTAAATGACGAATCTATGATTAACTTAAAATCAATGTTTGAAAATAGAAGCATTATAAAAAAATATAGGGCTATCGTAAATAATAGATTTGAAAATTTAAGTGGCATTATTGAAAAAAATATCTCTAGAAGCATGAAAAATCGTAAATTAATGACTGTTGATGAAAATGGTAAATATGCTAAAACCGGATATAAAGTTGTAATGCAAAATAGTCAATACGCTTATTTAGATATTGAATTATTTACGGGCAGAACTCATCAAATTAGAGTTCATTTATCAAGTATTAATCATCCAATTTTGGGAGATAAGGATTATAACAATAATAAGAGTAATTTTAATATTGATGGACAATTACTTCAAGCATATTATTTAGAATTTAAACATCCAATAACAAATAAATTAATTAAGATTGAAATTCCAATGTATCCCGAATTTAGTAAATACTATAATATAATTTTCGGAGAGGAAGGAATAAATGAAAAATTTAATTAAAACATATAATTTTAATAAAACTGAAGAAAATTTAGTTTATATAGAAACAATAAAAAATAAGGGAATGATTAAGTTTACAATTTCAGGGTTAATTTCAAAATCAATTAGTGAAGGAAAAGACAGGATATATTCCACTTTTAAAATGAATGGATTAAAATTTCCTTATGGAAGAGTAATTACAAATTTATTTCCTGCAGATATAAAAAAACAGGGTACACACTATGATTTACCAATAGCACTATCTATTTTGGTAAATCAAGGATATCTTAAGTACCCTGGTGATTATCTTGTGTGTGGAGAGTTATCATTAAACGGAGATTTAGTTGAAATTGATAATCCAATACGAATAATTAATTTTTGTCTTAAAAATAATATAAAAAATGTGATCATGCCTTATGGCGATTATCCATATCTATCGCTATATAAAGATATAAATATTTATATGGCAAGGAATATTTCAGAGGTAATAAATCACTTCAATGGTAAAAATAATTTGCTATTTAATAAAAATTTTGTAATTAATGAAAATATTATAGAAACATCAATAAATGATATTTTATCTCAAAAAGCATTGATAAGAGCTTTAATAATCTCAATTTCAGGTAATCATAGTATTTTAATAAAAGGCCCCGTCGGCACAGGAAAAACTTTTTCTATAAAGTCAATTAAATCTTTGTTCTTAAAATTAAATTCAAAAGAATCTCTAATTTTATCGGATATTTTAACTAGATTTTATAAAAGTAATACATTTACAAGCTATCCGCAAATCATCTATCCTAAAAATAATGTAAGTGTAAATGAGCTATTTGGCAATGAAAGAAAAATTGGAACATGCACAATGTCAAATTTTGGATTTTTAGTTTTTGATGAACTAAATACATTTAATAAAAATATAATTGATAAACTAAAAAGTTTATTAGATTTTGATGAAGTAATAAAATTTAATAAAAAGATGTATTATGAATATCCAGTTAAAAGTACAGTAATTACCACAATGAACACATGTCCATGTGGTAATTATGGAACTGAGGAAAAATGTATATGTACTCAAAAAGAAATACAAAACTTTAATAAAAAAATTGATAAGGCTTTATTAGATAGATTTAATATAAAGATAACGGTAACTTCAGCTAAAAAAATATCTAATAGTAATTCAGAAAAATATAATATTGAAGATATTAAAAATAGTATTGAAAAGGCAAAAATTAGACAATATCATAGATACAATTCAGACATAACTACGAATGGAAGTCTTAACAATTTTCAAATAAAAAAATATATTATTGTTTCAGAAAATATAAATAATTTATTAGAAATGCTTAAACAAAAATATAATTTATCACAAAGATCTGTTGATAACATATTAAAAGTTGCACGTACAATTGCTGATTATGAAGGAAATCAAGAAATAGAAGAAGAATATATATTTGAAGCATTGAATTATATAAAATAAAATAAAATTCCCATTGACGCCACTAGTCCTCACTCCTAAAGGAGTTTCGGAGGTGGCTACATGGGAATTTTATTTTAAACATTTAAATAGTTAAAATATTTAAATTTCTGAGTTATATTTGAAACTTTTTTAGTTTTTGACAATGTTTTTATGTTATAAGAAAATTTAATTAAAAAATAATTAAATTATTGACAATATATATATATATATAATGTTATATGAATGATATGCATAATATTATGTATATTAAATTTATATTTTAGGAGAAAATTTATGAAAAACACAAATACAAAAAAAATAGTTATTGGGATGATGGCTTTAATGCTAACATTCGGAACATTAGGCAACACAGCTAAAGCTGTAAATAGTCCGTCAATGTCTGTCGATAAAAATACAAAAGAATTGTATTATAAAACTGACTTTAAACCAAATGTTAAATTATATAGACCTGACTGGATACATAATCCTAGCAAACCTTATTCATTAGAAGGTAATAAAATCAAGTTTTTATTTACTGAAAATGTAGATAAACTTTATCATTATGCTGAAAATGATATAATTATAGCGGCTTACCTAAAAGAAATCGACTTTAATGATAGAAACAATGGATGGAACGGAGTAACAGAAATCCATAAAATACAATATGTATTAAAAGTAGACAAAATAACCAAGAATTTTACAACAATTCCTCATCCATGGGGAAATCATAAAAAACCTTTTACAGCACATTTATTAGAGGGAACTCTTATTCCATTGTCAGAAGCATTAGAAGAAACTAAAGAAGGAAGAAAGATAAGAGAAAAAGTAGAAGAGAGCATGACAAAAATAGATGGAGAAAAGTTAAATTTAAGACCATTTAATGAAGAAGCGAAAGCATATTCAAAAGAAGAAGTGGGAGAAATTTATGTTTCATTAAAAGAAACAGAAAAGATTCTTTCAGAAGAAGAAAGAAAAACAGAGGAAAAGAAGATAGAAGAAAAGAATACACATTCAGAAAAAGAAATAAAAACAATAGATAAAAAAGAAAGTAATAAAGAAACTTCTAAAGAAGAAAGTAAGAAAGAAAGTAATAAAGAAACTTCTAAAGAAGAAATTAAAAAAGAAAGTAAGAAAGAAAATCCTAATACAGGAGATGCTGGTTCATTAACAGCAGTAATGTCAGCCGTATTGTCAGCAGTAGCATTGTTTGTTTCTAGAAAAAGAAAATAGTTAACGTATTTGATTAAGTTTTGTTGGCAATTAGTTCAAGGGGTGGAAAAATGAATATATTAAAATATTTGGGTATCGAGGAAAAAGATTTTAATAAATACTATATAAAAGTAACAAAACAAAGTGAATTTAATTATGATGCAATAAATGATTTTTATAATGATTATTATAAAATGGTAATAAATTTAGCATTTTCCAGAGAAAAAGATTCAAATAAAAGATTAAATTTTAATTATCAAATGTTTGATAATAAAGTTGGAAAAAATAGATATATATTACATTTTATTAATTTAAAAAAAGGTACAAATAAATATATCTTTGTCGGAGCTTTTGAAAAAATAGGTGAAATAGAACTTGAAAATGAAAATGGAAAAGTATTAATTCATCATAAATTAAAAAAATTGAAAGGATTTGATAAATTTGAAGGAAAATTGATTATAGAAAAAAATACTCCAAGAGGAAATCAAAAAATGAGATATAAAGGAGAAGAACAACATACCCTAAATTATTTCAAGTTTTGTGAAATGTAATATATATCATATAAATAAAATATGATAAAAAACCACTAAATTACTTTACAAGTCTATTTTGAGTTGTTAAAAGTTTATTTAGTGGTTTTTTATTTAATAAATTAGAAGTGTAAAAATCTTAAAAATTTAGTTATATAGTAATATTTTTGCTTTTTTTTAATTAATAAGTCTATAGATGTAAAAACATGCTTGATTTTTTTAGCTTTTGTTTATTTTTCGGTATTTTTATGATATAATACAGTGTAATTAATTTATGGAGGTATATATGATAGGAGCAAATGAAATTAAAAAAGGTATGACATTAGAATATGATAATGGAATTTATGAAGTTTTAGATTTTCAACATGTTAAACCGGGAAAAGGACCAGCATTTATTAGAACAAAAATAAGAAATGTTATGAATGGTTCATCAAAAGATGTAACATTAAATCCAAATGATAAGTTTAATCAAGTAATTATTGAAACAAAAGAAATGCAGTATTTATACAATGATGGTACTTTATATTATTTTATGGATCCGGAAACATATGAACAAATACCAATGGATTATGATATTTTTGAAGAAGCATCTCAATTTGTAAAAGAAAATACAAATGCAATAATTAAGTTTTATAACGGAAAGGCTTTCTCAATTGAAGCACCTAACTTTGTTGAATTAGAAGTTACAGACACAGAACCCGGTTTTAAAGGGGATACAGCTCAAGGAGCAACAAAACCTGCAACAGTTGAAACAGGTTATACATTAAACGTTCCGCTATTTATCGAAATTGGTACTGTATTAAAAATTGATACAAGAACGGGTGAATATTTATCAAGGGTTTAAGATGAATAGAGTTGACGAACGAAAATGGGTTATTAAGATTATTTTTCAAAATGAATTTAACGAAATAGATTTGAAAAAATTAGATTTTTATATAACTGAAAATGGATTAGAGCCTTCAAAATTTATTGTTTCATCTCTAACGTCAATATTAAAAAATATTGAAAAAATAGATGAAATTATAAAATCTAAATTGCAAACAAATAGAAGTTTTGAAAATATGCTTCCTATTGAAAAAGCGATATTGAGAGTTTCTATTAATGAATTTGTAATTCAAAAGCATGTTCCTACAAGTGTTTCAATTAATGAAGCTGTTGAATGTGCTAAAGAATTTTCTAATCCGGATTCTTATAAATTTATAAATGGTATACTTTCATCTATAGCAAAGGATATTTAATTTGAAAAAACTAAATGCTATAACTGTCAAACAACTAAGTAAATACTTAAAATCAGTTATCAAAGAAGATTTTATATTAAACAATATTTTTATTGTTGGAGAAATTGTTAATTTAAGAGTTACTATGTTTTCTTATTTTTCATTAAAAGAGGATGATGAGACAATTTCTTGTGTAAAGTTTGATAATGATTTTGATTTCAGTGATGGGGATAAGGTTTTAATTAAAGGGTATTTAAATTTATACACAAAAGATAGTAGATATCAAATTATTGTAAAAGATGTACAAGAATATGGAGTTGGTGAAAGTAGCATAATTTTAAAAAAACTTAAAGAAAAATTACTAAAAAAAGGATATTTTGATAATGATAATAAAAAAAATATTCCCAATATTCCATATAAAATAGGTCTTATTACCGGATTAAATTCGGCAGCATATTATGATTTTTTTAAGGTTCTAAGTGATAATAATTATAATTGTCAAGTTTATTATTATAATTCGCTTGTACAAGGAAAAAGTGCAGAAATTGATATAGTTAATGGACTTGATATATTAGATAAATATAAGCTTGATCTTATTGTACTTACGAGAGGTGGAGGATCAAAAGAAGATTTATCAATATTTAACAGTGAATTAATTGCTGATAAGATTTTTGAGTTAAATACTCCTATAATTACTGCTATTGGTCATGATATTGATTTAAGTATTTCAGATTTAGTAAGCGATAAATTTTTGTCTACTCCAACTAAAGCTGCTGAATACATTGTAAGACAAAATGTAAAATATAAAGAAAATTTATACAACATTAATAGATTTATAAATCAAAATATTCAAAATATAATTGCAAATTTTGAAAAATCATTAAAACTGATAAATTCGAAAATTGAATTAAATAATCCAAAAAATATTATTCTTGAAAGGGAATATTATTTTAATAACAGAAAAAATAAAATCAATTATTTAATTAATTATTTGATTACTGATTATGAGAAAAGATTGTATTATACAAGAAATAAAATAGAGAATCTATTTAATAATATTCTTAATAATAAAAGTATTTATATTAAGAATGATTCACGTAAATATATAGATATTAAAGATATAAAAGTTGGCGAAAAATATATTATTTTCAATAAAGATATATCATTTAAGATTACAGTTGAGGAGAAAATTGATGAATGGTAATTATGAAGATTTATTTAAGAGATATGATGAAATTTCTTTACTTTTAGATAATAAGGAAATAAGTCTGGAAGAATCTATAAAGCTTTATGAGGAAAGTACTGAAATTTTCACAAAATTAGAAAAAATGTTAAGTGAATCAAAACAAAAAATAATAAATATAAGAGAAAAAAATGTTTGAATTATATGATATTAGAAAAAAAGAATTTGAAAAAATAATAATTAATTATTTTGATAATGATAAATTAGGAGCTGTTTTAAATTATTCAATTGAATTTGGAAAAAGAATAAGACCACTTATTTTGATAGAAACATATAAAATGTTAAAGGATAACAACTATTCAAATGAAGAATTTGAAAATGTACTCGGATATGCTATTTCTCTTGAGATGATTCACAATTATTCATTAATTCATGATGATTTACCATCTATGGATAATGATAATTTTAGGAGAGGTAGAGAGACTACTCACTATAAATTTGGTGAAGATATGGGAATATTAGCAGGAGATTCATTGTTAAACTATTCATATGAGAATATTTTTAAGATTTTATCTAATAATAACTCAATTAATTATATAAATGCTGCTAAATATTTGGCTGAATGTGCTGGTTATCAAGGAATGATAGAGGGACAAGTATTAGATATAAATGATAACATAAATAATATTGATGATTTAATAAAAATGTATAAAAATAAGACGTGTAAATTGATTATGGCAGCTACAAAGATTCCGGGATATATATCAAGCAAAAGTAATGATATTCTTGAAGAGTTAGAGTTATTAGGTTTTTATATTGGTATGGCTTTTCAAATACAGGACGATTTATTGGATGTTAAACAGGATGAAAAAATAAATAAACTGACATATATAAGTTTTACTGGAAAAGATAAGGCATATTGTGATATGATAAATTATTCTAAAAAAGCATTAAAAATATTATTAAAGTATAAATACAATGATTTTTTAGTAAAATTAATTGAAAATTTAATTAAAAGAAAGCATTAGGGGGTAAAATGCGTAAATATGATAGACAAAGAATAATCTTGACTTTGATTGAAGATAATGTTGTGGAAACACAAGATGAATTAACAAAGTTATTAAAGGATAATGGGATTGTTGCTACACAAGCAACCATTTCAAGGGATATTAAAGAACTTAGAATTACTAAAGTTCAAACAGAAACAGGAGTATATAAATATACAGTTTTAGATACAATGCATGATACTTTAAATGAAAGATATAATAAAATATTTAGATCAGCAATTTTAAGTATAAGAGAAAATAGAGGTAGAATTATAATTTCTACAATTTCTTACGCTGCATCAGTGGCAGGACAAGCATTAACTAACAGAAAGATTGAAGGAATCACAGGGATTTTAGCTGGCTATGACAATATTATTGTTGAAGTTGGTGAAGACTACGATCCAAAAGAAATAGTTGAAAAGATAAAGGAAATGATTAATTAATTATGTTATTAAATTTGTACGTGAAAAATTTTGCGATTATAAAACAAATTAATATTAGTTTTGATAATGGATTAAATATTTTATCAGGAGAAACCGGATCAGGTAAAAGTTTGCTATTAAAAGCTTTATCTTTAATTAAAGGGGAAAGATTTAGCAAAAATTATATAGGTAAATTTGATCAAAAAACAATTGTAGAGGTTGTATTTACAAGCAATGATAATATAAATAATCTTTTATTGGAAAATAATATTGATATTGATGATAATATTATTCTTACAAGAATATTTGATCGAAATGCTTCCGTTACAAAAATAAATAATAGAGCATGTAGTGTAAAGTTCATGAGTCAAATAG
Source organism: Helcococcus sp. KG196 (assembly GCF_046035495.1). Taxonomy (NCBI): domain Bacteria; kingdom Bacillati; phylum Bacillota; class Tissierellia; order Tissierellales; family Peptoniphilaceae; genus Helcococcus; species Helcococcus sp. KG196. Next base: position 144,592 of record NZ_JBFNFI010000001.1, on the reverse strand, counting down.
CAAATGTGCTATTTGACATTCATGGACAACACTCACAATTAGTTGTTTTAGATAAATCTAATTATATTTCTTTAATTGATAAATTTGATAAGACTACAGATATTTTAAAAATTAGTTTGTCAGAAAATCTAAAAACACTTAATAAATTAAAAAGTGAAATTTCTAATTTAGAAATTCCTGAAGATGAGTTAGAAAGAGAAAAGGATTTATTAAAATATCAGATAAATGAGATAGAATCTTTTAATTTTAATGAATATGATGAAGAAAAATTAAATAAAGAATACAAAAAATTGACAAATCAAACAGAGCTTATAAATGGAACGAATGCAATAATTGATGCTGTTTCTCAAAGTAATAAGTCGTTATCAGTTAAAGAAATTATAAATATGTTGTATGATAAATTATTAGATTTGGAAAGATTAGATAGTGATCTTAAAGACTTAACGAGTGATATTCTTAATATTAAAGAGTTGATATATGATTTTTCAAGAAATATTGAAAATTACTCTTATACTCTCGATATAGATGAAGAAAGAATACAAGTTATAGAAGATATATTTTCTGCATTTCAAGTTTTAAGATTAAAATATGGAAAGACTCCTGATGAGATTTTAGAATTTTTAGAAAATATAAAGTCAAGATTTAAGATACTAAGTAATATTGAAAAAAGAAGAAATGAACTTGCTCTTGAAATTTCTAAGATTAATAATGAAAATAAAAAAATTGCAGATGATTTAACTAATAAAAGAATTAAAATAATCAAAGAGCTAGAAGATAAAATTATAAAAGAATTAAGTGAAATGAACATGCTTAATATTGATTTTAAAATACAATTAAATAAATTAGAAAAAATTAGTAAAAATGGTCATGATGATATTGATTTTATGATATCTACAAATAAAGGGCAAGAGCTTAAGAGTTTGAGTAATGTTTCATCAGGTGGTGAAATTTCTAGGTTTATGTTAGCGTTAAAAGCTGCATTGATTGATAAAGAAGATTTGGAAACTATAATATTTGATGAAATTGATACAGGAATAAGTGGTAAAACAGCTGATATAGTGGGAAATAAACTAAAGAAAATTTCAAAAGTATGTCAATTAATTGTTATATCACATTTAGCTCAAATTGCAAGTAAATCAGATACTCATTATTTAATATATAAAGATGTTGAGAATGATTTTACTATAACTAATATTCAAAAATTAGATTATGATGGAAAAGTCAAAGAAATTGCACGTTTAATTTCCGGAATAGATATAACGAAAAATAGCATGGATGCAGCAAATGAATTATTAAAGGAGAGTTTATGAGTGACAATTTACATATAGAAGAAACTATAAAATCTGAAAAAATTTATGAAGGAAGAATTATAAAGGTTAGAGTGGATACTGTGGAACTTGAAAACAGAAGTTATGCTAAAAGGGAAATTGTTGAACATGATCGAGGTGTTGGTATAGTTGCTATTAATGAAAATAAAGAAATATACTTGATTAAACAATTTAGAAAACCTGTTGAAAAAGTTATATATGAAATACCTGCTGGGCTTGTTGAAGCTAATGAAAATCTTGTAGATGCTGCCGTTAGGGAAGCTCAGGAAGAAATTGGATATAAGCCAAATAACATGAAACTTATTGCAGAAGCATATGCTTCTCCGGGATTTACAGATGAAATAATATCAATATTTTTGGGTACTGATTTAGTGTATGATAAGCTTGATTTAGATGAAACGGAGTTTTTAGAACCATTTAAGGTTCCATTGAAAAAAGCTGTTGAAATGGTTGAAAATTTTGAAATAGTAGATGCAAAATCAATTATCGGAATTTTATATGCAGCAAGAGAGTTTGGAATATAATGAATAATAAGTTTTTTGATTTAATTATATTAGTTATAAGTCTGTTATTTGTGATTATAACTCACGAATTGGGGCATGCGGTTGTTGCTTTGTGGAATGGAGATGATACAGCAAAAAAAGCGGGAAGAATTACTTTTAATCCACTAAAACATTTAGATTTGATTGGTACATTATTTTTAATTGTGATGAAATTTGGATGGGCAAAACCGGTACCTATAGATTCGAGAAAATTTAAAAATGAAAGATTTGGCTTATTTACAGTATCTATTGCAGGTATAACAGTTAATTTAATTACATGTTTTTTTGCAATATTAATATTTAATACTTTATTTTATTTTAATATATATAACTATTTTGTTTATAGTTTGCTAGATAACATCGCTTTATATTCAGTAGTTTTTGCAGTTTTTAATTTACTACCGATACCACCATTAGATGGTTCAAAAATTTTAGCAAGTATATTACCTAAATCATTTGAATATTTCATATACAAAAATGAAAAATATTCTTATATTATTTTGTTAGTTTTATTATATTTTGGCGTTATAAACAGGATTATAGTTCCTGCGATAAAGCCAATTTTAAGCTTTTTTAATATGATTAGTATATATATTTTAAAAATATTCTAGTGGAGTTTTTATGATAAATGTTTCAACTGGAGAATTTTATGGTCCTTTTGATTTATTATTAGATTTAATAAAGAAATCAAAGTATGACATATATGAAATCCAAATTTCAGATATAACAAATAAATATATTGAATCATTAAAGGTTCTAAATATACCAGCTGATGAAACAGCTGATTTTATTTTGATTGCTACACAATTATTATATATAAAAACTCGTTCATTAATAAAGGATACTTCTCAGGAGCAAGAAGATGAAGATCTTATTTCTCAAGATGAGCTTGTAAGACGATTAGTGCAATATAAAAAAATAAAAAAAGTAATTCCATTATTAGAAAAATTGGAAGAGCAAGGAATTAGAAAACATTGTAAGTTACAAGATGACTTTTCAAGATTTAATGATGATAGTGAAAATATTGTTTATGATATTGATAAATTAAAAAATACTTTAGAAAAATTAATAGAATTATTTTTAAGTGTTGATGAATTTAAGGTTGATAGTATATTGAATATAGAAGAATATTCTTTAGAAAAATACAATCAAGATATTAAACTACAATTGATTAAAGATAAAATTATTAGTATTTCTAAAATGCTTAAAAAAGTTGAATCAAAATCAGAAGCAATTATTATATTTTTATCCATTTTAGAACTATCTAAGACAAATGATTTAATTATTATTCAGGATAATGTTTCAATGGAAATTACTGTTGAGATTAAAAATCAAATAAAAGAGGAAGAATGAGTAAAAGAGAATTAAAATCAATAATTGATGCTATTTTATTTGCTTGGGCTGAACCTATACATATAGATGAAATAATGAAAGTTATTGAACAAGATAAAAAAACGACAAGAGAATTAATTAGAGAGTTACAGGATGAATGTGAACATTATAGAAGAGGGATTGTCTTAAATAATTATGATGATTATTATCAATACAGTACAAGATCTGAACATGATGAATATTTAAAGAAGTTAACCAAGTCTTCACCTAGAAAAATAACAAGTTCTACAATGGAAGTTTTAGCAATTATTGCTTATAATCAGCCTGTGACAAGAATAGAAATTGATAATATTCGTGGTGTGAAAAGTTATAGCTCCATAGATACATTAAAAGCTAAAGGATTAATTGAGGAAGTTGGAAGGCTTGATGCAGTAGGTAAACCTGTTTTATATGGTACTACTATTCAATTTTTGAAGATGTTTAATCTTTCTTCATTAGATGAGTTGCCAAAAATTGAAAATCTTGAAGAATTAAATACTATTTTGGAAAATGAAAATGATGAGAATTAATAAGTATCTATCCCGTTGTGGAGTAGCCTCCAGACGAAATGCTGAAAAATTAATACTTCAAGGATTAATTAAAGTAAACGGGAAAATCATTACGGATTTATCATTTCAAATAAATGATGATGATATAGTAGAATATAAAGGACACATTTTAAGACCTGTTGAAGATAAATTTTATTTTGCTCTAAACAAGCCCATAAATTATGCTTCTACTAATTCTAAAAAGTTTGATGATAAAATTATCTTTGATTTAATTGATGTTAAAGAAAAGTTGTTTTCTATTGGACGATTGGATAAAGATAGTAGGGGATTAATTATTATTACAAATGATGGAGATATTTATAATAAAGTTATACATCCCAGAAATATAATTTTTAAGAAATATATTGTGAAACTTGATAAATTTTTTCTGAAATCTCATAAAAGTATTTTAGAAAATGGTATTGATATCGGTGGATATATTACCAGTCCGGCAAAAATTAAGATTTTAGGAGATAAAACTATTCAAATTGAGATAAGTGAAGGAAAAAATAGACAAATTAGAAGAATGTTTGCGATTTTAGGTTATAAGGTACTAGATCTTAATAGAGTATCAATAGGTAAAATAGAATTATCCAATTTAGAAATAGGAAAATATAGAAATTTAACAATTAATGAAATAAATTATTTGAAAAACTTATAGGAGTAATTATGTATAAATCAATAGCTATTGATGGACCTGCTGGAGCAGGTAAAAGTAGCATATCAAAATTATTAGCAAAAAAAATAAATTTCCATTATTTAGATACTGGTGCAATGTATAGAGCTTGTACATATTTTTATCTTTTAAATAATATTGATGTAAATGATGAAAAATCAATAAATGAAAATATAGATAAAATTAATCTAACAATTGAAAATGGCGTTTTTTATCTAAATGGAAAAGATATTACAAAAGAAATTAGATCTGATGAAGTAACAAAAAACGTTTCATTGATTTCAAGTTATAAAAAAATAAGAGAAAATTTAGTTGATATGCAAAGAAATATAGCTAAACAAAATAATATTATCCTTGATGGTAGAGATATTGGTAGTCATGTATTAAAAGATGCATCAATTAAATTTTATTTAACAGCAGATGCTGAAGTACGTGCGAATAGAAGATTAAATGATGATGCGGTATCAAGTAATTTAACATTTGAAGAAATATTAGAGGATATTAAAAGACGTGATTATTTTGACAGTCATAGAGAAATTACACCTTTAGTAAAAGCTGATGATGCAATATTAATAGATAGTTCAAACTTAAGTATTGATCAAGTAATTGATTTAATGATTAAACATTTGGAGAAAAATAATGTTATATAAAATATTAAGATTTATTGCTAGACCTATATTAAAAATTTTAACGTTATACAAAATTATAAATAAACCTAAAGTTATTCCTGATGGTAATATTATAATTTGTTCAAATCATAAAAGTTTGCTGGATCCATTTTTATTAATATTGGCATTTGATAGAAATATTAAATTTATTGCTAAAAAGGAACTTTTTAAGTTTAAACCATTAGGTTGGTTTTTAAGACAAGTTGGAGCATTTCCGGTTGATAGAAAAAATAATGATATAGATGCTGTAAAAAAATCAATAGAAATACTTAAAAATAATGATGTATTAGGGATTTTCCCTGAAGGAACAAGAATTAAATCAGATAAAGATGTTAAAAGAGAAAATTTTAATAATGGAATAGCTATGATAGCATTAAGAAGTGATTCAAATATAATACCTATAGAAATAAAGGGAAAAATCGGACTTTTTTCAAAACCTAAAATTATATTTAAAGAATTAATACATATTGATGATTATAAATCTTTACCTAAAAAAGATATTTATAGAGTAATAGTTGATAAAGTATATAACAATATATACAATTAATTACATTTTTTTAATAATTTAAATTAATAAAAATGCTCTTTGATATTTTAGAGATAATTTTGCAAAGTTTTTTTGCAAAATTATCTCTTTTATTATAAAATAAGTAGAGACGTATAGTATATCTATACTATTTTTTAGGAGGAAGTCAGTTAAATGGATAATATAACAAATGAAGAATTTATGGAACAAGTAGAAGAAAGCATGGTAAAAATTTACCCAAAAGATATTGTTAAGGGTACAATTATTAATGTTAAAGAAGATGAAGTATTTGTGGACATTAAATACCGTTATGATGGGATTGTAAAAAAAGATGAAATGTCTGAAGAAGAAGCTGCAGATCCATTAAAAGCATTTTCAGTTGGTGATGAAATAGATGTATATGTAATCAAATTAGATGATGGTGAAGGAAATGTATCATTATCAACAAGTAGAGTTGAAGGATTAAAAAACTGGAAAAAATTACAAGAAGCCTTTGAAAAAGGTGAAGTAGTTAAAGCTTCTGTAAAGGGTTCAAATGCTGGTGGATTAGTAGTTAAAGTTATGGGGATAAACGGATTTATTCCGGCATCACAAATTACTACTTATTTTGTAAAGAACTTCACACAATATGAAGGACAAGACTTAGATACAAGAATTTTAAGTATCGATGAAAAGAAAAAAAGAGTTGTATTATCAAGTCGTGTATTACAAGAAGAAAAATTAGATACTGTATGGGAAAAATTAGTTCCTGATGCAATTGTAACTGGTAAAGTTGTAAGAATGGTTGACTTTGGTGCATTTATTGACTTAGGTGGAGTAGACGGATTAGTTCACGTATCAGATATTTCTTGGGATAGAATTTCAAAACCATCAGACGTATTAGAAATTGGACAAGAAGTTGAAGTTAAAATCTTAAAAGCTAATAGAGAAAAGAGTAGAGTATCTTTAGGTATCAAACAATTAACAGAAAAGCCTTTTGATTTATTTGTTAAAAATCACAAAGCTGGAGATGTTTTAACCGGTGAAGTAGTAAACCTATTAGATTTTGGTGCTTTCTTAAAATTAGAAGAAAGTGTTGAGGGTTTGGTACATGTTTCTCAAATAAGTAATGAACATGTAGAAAAGCCATCAGACGTACTAAATATTGGAGATAAATTAGAAGTTAAAATTTTAGAAATTGATGCAGAAAATCAAAGAATTTCTTTAAGTAAAAGAGCTTTAATGGAGCCAAAACAAACTGTAAAAGAAAACAAAGAAGTTTCTGAAAAAGTAAGTAGTAAACCAAAAGTTGAGTCAAAGAAAACAGTAAAATCTGAAGAGCCAAAAGAAGATAATTCATTTGGATCAAACCTAGGTGACTTACTAGATAATTTGAATTTAGAAGACTAAATTTTTTTGCAAGAGGGATAATATCCCTCTTTCTTTTATTTAAGGAGATATGATGAATAAAATAATAAAAAATAGATTTAGTGCCTATTTACTTGCTATTTTATGTATGTTTTTGTGGGGGTCTGCATTTCCTACAATTAAAACAACTTACAAAATATTGAATATAGGGACTAATGATTATTTCTCAATGATTTATGTAGCCGGATTAAGATTTTTTATTGCCGGATTAATTGTATTAATTTTAATGTCATTTTTTGATAAAAGAAATATAATACAGCTAAAAAGTAATTTTACTTTTTTATTAAAAATTGGTTTAATTGTGATTTCTTTTGGATATTTATTTTTCTATATTGGTACCGGAAACACCTCAGGTATGAAATCATCTTTATTGACATCTTCATCTACTTTTTTAGTTGTAATATTATCACATTTTTTATTAAATGATGAAGATTTCAATAAATTTAAGCTTTTAGCAATTATATTAGGCATTTCGGGAGTAATTTTCTCGAATATTAATAAGGAGTTTAATTTTAGTTTTACATTTTTAGGCGAAGGATTTTTAGTTATTAACTCATTATTAAGTTCTTATGGGACAATATTTGTAAAAAAATATGGTAAAAATGTTTCACCATTTGCAACAGCGTCAGGACAATTTTTGTATGGTTCAATATTATTAATTATCGTTGGATATTTTGGACATGAAAAAGCACTACATTTTAATTATCAGGCTATTGCATTAATTTTATACGGCGGGATAATTTCATCTGTTGCATTTACATTATGGTATTTTATTTTAAGAGAATACAAAGCAAGCGAAATATCTTTTTTAAGATTATTTATACCATTTTTTGGTACAGCATTAAGTGCATTAATTTTAGGAGAAAAATTAAATTTTGGTATACTTATTGGGTTAATTTTAGTAATTTTTGGTATAATAATTATAAATAAATCTACCGAATTAAATAAATTAACTACAGGTGAAAAATGAAAAATATAGATATTAACAAATTAACTCCAATGATGAAACAATACATGAATATTAAGCTTAAAAACATGGATAAAATACTTTTTTATAGATTGGGAGATTTTTATGAAATGTTTTTTGACGATGCAATAATCGCTGCTAGAGAACTAGAATTGGTTTTAACAGGCAGAGATTGCGGATTAGAAGATAAAGCACCAATGTGCGGAATTCCGTATCATGCAGCAAATTCATATATAAATAGATTAGTAGATAAGGGGTATAAAATTGCGATTGTCGAACAAGTGGAGGAACCAAGTCAAGCTAAAAGTATAGTTGATAGACAAATTGTAAAAATTATATCACCGGGAACTCTATTAGATTTAGAAGGTAAAGAAAATTATAATAACTTTATTTCCAGTGTATTTTTTAAGGATAACTCAGTAGGCATATCATATATGGATATTACTACGGGAGAATTTAATACTACTGAAATTTTAAATAAAGAAAATATAGAAAGATATATAATTGATTTTATTTCAAAAGTAAATCCTAGAGAAATTATCTTAAATGAAAAAATTAATTTAAAGGCTTTTAATGATTTTGTTGAGAATAATAATATTTTTATATCATATATAGAATATAAAGAGCTAAATTTAAAAAATATTATAAGTTATATAAGTGGTAAAGTTAAAAGCTTTAGCAACAAATTGTTTAAAAATAAGATATTTTCTCTTATTTCATCATATATATTATTAGATTATATTTATTTATATCACGATAAAGATTTAACTCATATTAATAGTTTAAACTACATTAATTACTCAAATTTTTTGATGATTGATGCTAATACAAGAGATAATCTTGAAATTCATAAAAATTTAAATGATGGCGGCAGAAAAAATTCTTTACTTAATATTATTGATTATGCAAGCACTCCTATGGGCTCCAGAAAAATTAATTCTTGGTTAGAATTTCCATTGATAAATAAAAAAGATATAAATTACAGATTAGATATTGTTAATTATTTTGTAAATAATTATGAAAAATCAACAGAATTAGAGAATATTCTTAAAGATATATATGATTTAGAAAGAATTTTAAGTAAAATTGCATATCAAAATGCTAATACTAAAGATTTATTAATTTTAAAAAGATCATTGGAAAAATTACCTAATTTGAAAGAATTTTTGAATGATTCCGATTTTGATAAATTTAATGTACTGGTTCAAAATTTTGATGATTTAAGTGATATTTTTAACTTAATTAATAAATCCATTAAAGAAGATGCTCCTATTCAAATTACGGAGGGGGGGATTATTAAAGATGGATATAATGAATACTTAGATTCTATCAAAAAAAATTCTATAATCGGTGAAAAAAAATTACTTGAATATGAAATATCTGAACGAGATAGAACGGGAATAAACAAGCTTAAGGTTTCATATAATAAAAATATTGGATATTTTATAGAATTAACAAAGTCTAATATTGATAAAGCACCTTCAAATTATATCAGAAGACAGACATTAAAAAATTCTGAAAGATATATCACTAATGAACTTAATGAAATTTCAGATATGATATTGGAAGGACAAACAGATACAATTAACTTAGAATATAAGTTATTTATAGAAATAAGGGAATACATTTCAAATAATTCTACGAGAATAAAAAATGTAACAGACTTAATTTCAGTAATTGATGCATTAAATTCCTTTGCACAAATATCAGTTAAAAATAACTATTGTAGACCTATATTTAATAATGAAAACTATATTTATATTAAAGATGGAAGACATCCGGTTATTGAGCAAAATTTAGGATTTGAAAACTTCATTTCAAATGATACTTTAATCGGAAAGAAAAATAAGACAATACAAATCATTACAGGACCAAATATGGCAGGTAAATCAACATATATGAGACAAACTGCATTGATTTTAATTTTGGCTCAAATAGGATGTTTTGTACCGGCATCAGCATGTGATATTTCTATTTCAGATGCCATATTTACAAGGATTGGAGCTTCTGATAATCTTTCAAAAGGCGATTCTACATTTATGGTGGAGATGAAGGAAATGTCTAATATCATAAAAAATGCTACAAAAAATAGTTTTGTTATTTTAGATGAAGTTGGCAGGGGAACAAGTACAAATGATGGATTTAGTATTGCAAAATCAATATTAGAATATATTGTAAAAAATATTAATTGTAAAACATTATTTGCAACTCATTATCATGAATTAACAGATTTAGAGGAAGAATATAATAGTATTGAAAATTTAAAAGTGAAAATACACGAAGAAAATAATAATATTGTATTCTTAAGAAAAATAGTTAAAGGCAAGACTGATAAATCATATGGTATAGAAGTAGCAAAATTATCTGGATTACCAAATGAAATTTTATTTAGAGCTAATGTAATATTAAAAGAATTAGATAGTAGTACAAAAAATAAAACTCAATTAAGTTTTAATATAGACAATAAAGAAGATTCTCAAAAACAAATAGAAAAAGATATTCTTTTAAGTGAATTAAGTTCAATAGAAATTGATAATATAACGCCTATTGATTCATTAAAAGTATTAAATGATTTTATAAAAAAAGCTAAGGATTTATTAAATGATTAAAATTTTAAGTGAAGATACAATACAAAAAATTGCTGCTGGCGAAGTAATTGAACGTCCAGCTTCCATAATAAAAGAATTAGTAGAAAATTCAATTGATGCAAAGTCAACAAATATAATAGTTGAAGTAAAAAATGGAGGAAAGACATATATTAAAGTTTCTGACAATGGAAGTGGTATACATCATGATGAAATAGAGACTGCATTTTTAAGACATGCAACTTCAAAAATAAATAATTTCATTGATTTATATAACATTTTATCTATGGGATTTAGAGGAGAAGCATTAGCATCAATAATTTCCGTATCTAAATTAATAATTAAATCTAAAACTTCAAATGAAGATTTAGGTACAAAATTAATATATGATGATAATAAATTAATTGAAAAAAAGAAAGTAGGCATGAATACAGGAACAATAATTGAAGTTTTTGATTTATTTAAATATATTCCTGTAAGACAAAAATTTTTAAGTAGCGATATTACAGAAACAAATAAAATTACACATTTAATGTACAGTTTTGCTATAGGTAATCCTAATATATCCTTTACATATATTAGAGATAATAAAGAAGTTTTTAAGACGTTAAATACACAAAATGAAAAAGTAAATTTACAAATTTTATTTGGTGATGATTTTATTAATAATTCTATTAAGTTGAATGTTAAATCTGAAAATTATAAAGTTGATGCTATATTTTCCAATAATAAATACTATAAAGGAAATAGAAGCATGCAATATATTTATGTTAATGGCAGATATATTGTAAATGATTCAATTACAAATGCTGTAGAAACATGCTATTTTAATTTAATTCCAAATGGACGTTTTCCGCTATTTAAGCTTGATATCAAGGTTGATCCGAAACTTATTGATATAAATATTCATCCAAATAAACAAAAAATTAAATTTACATTTGGCGATGAATTGATAGATTTATTAAAGAAAAATATAACAGAAGCTTTATATGAATCTGATAAACCAAAGATTATTGATATAAACAATAATGAGTGTGATGAAACAATTAATTTTCATAAATTAAATCAAGGGGATGGCTACAAAAAGATTTTAGATTTATATAAGTCAGAAAAAAATAACGATAATTCTCAAAAAACTTTTAGTCAAAATTCTAAAGATATATTTAAGGAAAATGAAAAGACTTATGTATTTACCGATATTTCAGATAATAATGATAATTTACTTGAGAATCATATAGAAAAAACAGAAGAAATTGATAGTACTGAAGTTATACAAACAAAAATAAATTTAGACAATATTGAATTTAATACAACACTCTTTAATAAGTTTTTAATCTTTGATAAACTGGCTGATAATTCAATCATTATTATAGACATAGATTATGCAAATCAAAGAATTATTTATGATAGAGAAATTAAAAATAACAATAAATTATCTCAAACTCTACTGGAACCAATAGTTATAAATCTTACTAAAAAGGAAATTGATACATTTGAATTTAATATAAATAGGCTTAAAAAATTAGGTTATGATATTGATTTATTTAGTGATAGCAGTGTTATAATACGCTCAATACCATATTATTTAGATATACCTTCAACTAGATCTGATTTTATGAATATTTTGGATACTACAAATAATTTTGATGATAAAAAAGAAAATTATATCTTAAAAAAAGCAATATCTTTGGCAGCATATAAATCAAAAAACATTACAAAATTAGAGGCTAATATGATGTATAAAGAATTATTAAATACAACAAATCCAAATACATCACCTTCAGGGAAAGTAATTATATATGAATTAGACTATGATACATTTATGAGGATATTAAAATAAATGAAAAAAGTTATTATAATAGCTGGACCCACAGCTGTAGGAAAAACAAATTTAGGCATAAAACTTGCCAAGAAATTAAATACAGAGATTATTTCTGCTGATTCTATGCAAATATATAAACAGCTTAATATTGGCACAGCAAAAGTAACTATGGAAGAAATGAATGGAATAAGACATCACTTGATTGATATAATCAATCCTGACGCAAATTATTCTGTGCAGCAATTTAAGAATGATGCATTAAATATAATAAATGACTTGCACAGTGCTAATAAAATTCCTATCATAGTTGGTGGCACAGGTTTATATATTGATTCACTAACGCATGATTTTGATTTTGTAAATGTTAAACCTAATTATGAATTAAGACATAAATTAGAAAATATATACAATAAAGATCCGAATATATTACTTAAACAAGTACATGAAATTAGTGAAAAATATATAAATCTTACATTAAAAGATAAAAAGAAAATTATAAGAGCTATAGAAGTATATAAAGAATCGGGTAAAATACTAAATTATGATAGAATACACAACTCTAGCGATATAAAGTATTATCTTTATGTATTAAGTGATGATAGAGAAATATTGTATAAAAGAATTAATTCTAGAGTAGATAAAATGATAGAAAACGGATTAGTAGATGAAGTAAAATCACTAATATCAAATGGTTTAGATTCAAATTCACAATCAATGAAAGCAATAGGGTATAAAGAAGTATTACTTTATTTAAATGGTGAATATACTTTAGAATATATGATTGAAAAGTTAAAACAAAATTCAAGACATTATGCTAAAAGGCAACTTACCTGGTTTAGAAGAAATGAATTGAGTGATTGGATAAATATAGAAGATAAATCAATTAATGATGTAATTAATTATATATTAGATAAGCTTAATTAATAAAATAGCTAAAACATACTATTTGGTAGTGTATTTTAGCTATTTTTATTTATCATGTTTCTATAAGATTTTTCTTAAATTCTCTAATTTCATCATATATCGGGACTAAAATAGCTGCTACAAATCCTCCTGAAAAACCATTATTATATAGATTTGCTCCTCCATATAAATAACCAACATTAAATACAACAGCCATGTGAGAAAAACCTGCGAATATTCCCCCTATAATGCCATATTCTCCGGTAATAGGACTCAATGTTGTACCAAATAAGCCTGCAAGTATGCTAGCTGTCGATGATGGTTCATGTATATTTAGAGTACCTGCTATAAGTACACCAATAAATATAGGAATTGAGTTTTTAGGATGCTTACCATATGCACTAAAAGCAGAAACAGATAAAATCCCGCCAACAACCGGGCCGTTAAATATGCCCCCAACTATTATTACAAAAAGAGAAGCGATTATTCCCATTAATCCCATATTTAGTAATGTTGTATAAAATCCATGTAAATTGATATAATCAGATGGTAATTTTCCTACATTATTTAATAATAACTTATATTTAGAAATTATGTATTTATCTCTTAAAAAACTATATATAATCATAAATATAAATAGAGAAAAAATATATATTTTAATGCTTAAATCGGATCCTTTATATAAAATACTTACACTATCTACTTTTATATTAAACATTCTCATTATACCTACTGTTAGCATTGCAATAACACCACCGGTAAATCCTATATTGTATAAATTATATCCTTTATGAAACTTTAAGAAAGATATAGACAATGGTGTAATAATTAAACCTATAATAATGCCAACAGTATATGCTAAAATTATATCTATTAAAATTGGCAAATTAAGATTAAAGGTAATTATACTAACAATAGGAGCTAGTGCCGTTACATAAAGTGATTGTAATATATAATCTCCTAAATTTTTGTTTTTTAGTTTTGCATATATAAATACTCCAATTGATAAAGGAAATGAATTAAAAATATTTTTTCCAAAAAAAGAAAATCCTGTAACTAAAATAATCGCAGCAACCTCAGCTCCATATAACTCTTTTTTTACATATTTGGATGTAAAAATTGAAAACATCATGATGGTAAAAGCATTAAAAAATGCTGCTGATACACCGCCAACCTTCATATAATCAGTTAATAAATTTGATGGGGAAGCGAGTATTTTTATAAATCCATTGAAAATATCATTAATATTTCCGAATAGAAATGACATTAAAAGTAATGATAGCGACATAATATAAAGTAAGTATTCTATTTCATTTGTTTTTTTATGTTTTGATTTCATAAGACCTCTCATTTATATTTTTTATTTTAACATAAATGAGAGATAAATATAACTTCTTAATTAGGAATATACAATTTAAATCCAGGTTTTATATTTGAACTGGATAATTGATTAATTGCTTTTATTTCGTAAACTGTTTCACGGATATCTTTATCATAGTTTAAATTTTCTGCAATATTCCATAGAGTATCACCATTTTTTACAATTACAATTTTTTGATTGTTATCTTTACCTTCTACTATTACTTGTGTATTAAGTAATGTAAATAGATATGTAAAAAGTATAGTTGTCATAAATAATAAAAATAAAAATCTATTAAATTTTTTTTTGTTTTTTATTTTGTATCCCATAATTCTCCTCGCAAACATTTGTTCTATATTTAGAATAACAGAACAAATGTTTATTGTCAAATTTTTTCGAACATTTGTTTTATTTTATTTTTTTTGGTATAATAAAATAAAACAGAAAAAGGAGTATTTATGTTAAACGACAGACAAATTAAAGTATTAAATTTCTTAATTGAATATATTTCTATAAATCAATTTCCACCATCAGTAAGAGAAATTCAAGCTAAAGTTGGTATTAAATCTACATCTACTGTAAATAGTGATCTTAATAAATTAAATAATTTAGGATATATAAAGAAAAATAATCAAATGAGTAGATCAATTGAAATATTAAAAGATGCAAATGGGGATAGTACCCATAAAGAAGAAACTATAGATGTTCCATTATTAGGTAAAGTTGCAGCCGGCACGCCAATTCTCGCTGTAGAGGATGTAGATTCATTTTTCCCAATACCTGATTATTATTCTAAATTTGGAGAATTATTTATGCTTGAAATAAAGGGTGATTCTATGATAGAAGCAGGCATACTTGATGGTGATAAAATTTTAGTTAAAAAGACAAATTATGCTGATCACGGAGATATAGTTGTTGCCTTAATTGATGATTCTGCTACATGTAAAAGATTTTACAAAAAAAATGATCAGGTAATGTTGATTCCTGAAAATTCCACAATGGAACCAATTATACCTGATAATTTACAAATACTTGGTAAAGTTATTTCTTTATTTAGAGAACATATTTAATTATTATCAATTTTTATATTACTTAATGGATTAACATCTATTGCTCTTTTTACATTATCATCTGCCACATGGGTGTAAATCTGTGTGGTAGCGATTGATGTGTGACCTAACACTTTTTGCAAAGTTCTTATATCGACTCCTTCACGATACATAAGTGTAGCAGCAGTATGTCTTAACTTATGTGTTGAATACCTTGTTGTATCAAAACCTGCAATTTTTAAATGTTTTTCAATCATGTGTTGTATAGCTCTATTACTCATTCTATTTTTACGATTACTTAAAAATAAGGCATTTTCATCTTCAATATCCGGTCTGACTTTTAGATAACTGTCAATAGCATATTTACAAGCTTCAGTCATATAAACATGTCTTTCCTTATTTCCCTTACCTATTACTGAAAATTCAGTACCTTTAATGCTATCAATATTCATACTTGATAATTCAGATAATCTTAATCCCGTCGTTAAAAATACTAATACAATAGCAAAATCTCTTAATCTCATAAATAAATTTTTTTCTTGAGCAATTGAATTTAGTAGTATTTTAGATTCATCGAGTGTTAAATATACAGGATTTCTTTTTTTCATTTTTGGTGTTTCTAATTCTAAAGTTGGATTTTCATCAAGAGTTTTTGACACTGTAGTTAGATATTTATAAAATGTTCGCAAACTTGAGATTTTTCTTGCTCTAGTTGTCGAACTATTATCACGTTCATTATCTCTATATGAAATATAGCTATGTAAGTCTATAATAGTTATACCTTTTAGATACACTTCTCTCAATCTACTTATATCAATATCTTCAATTTTAGTATTTTGTTCAAAATCCAATAATCTAAGTCTATAAGTCATAAATTTTAAATATAATCTAATGTCATAAAAATACTCATGAACAGTATTAGGGGATAGACCTTTAATTGTTTTTAGATAATTAATAAAATCTGTTAAAAAAACAGGTACATCGTTATTATACATAAATTCTCCTTTTGTATTTATATTATATCATATGTTATAATATATATAGTATATCAATTAATGGGAGAGTCTATGACATCAATTATAAATCAAATTATTAATTTCTTAAAAAATAACATATCTTCAGAATTTGCCATTGCAATTATTTCAATGGTACCAATTGTAGAGTTAAGGGGGGCTATCCCTTTAGGGATAGGATTAGGAATGCCTTTTACAAAGGCGGTAATTATTAGCTATATAGGTAGTACTATACCCGCATTCTTCATAATTTTATTAATAGGGTATGTATTTAAGATTTTAAGAAAAATAAAATTTATGGATAAACTTATAAATAAAATTAACGAAAAAACATTAAAAAACAAATATAAAATTGAAAAATACGGATATTGGGGATTATTATTATTTGTAGGTATTCCATTACCTGGTACAGGTATATGGACAGGAAGTTTGTTATCACATTTATTAAATATGGATAAGAAAAAATCATTTGTAGCAGTTGCTTTAGGAAATGCGCTAGCCGGATTAATAATTGCAATAGTTTCCGGAACATTTTTTAATTTAGTAAGATAAAAAAAATATTCTTTATATAGATTTTAATAGGTGGTAATAATTTTAAATATTTTATAATAATACTTTTAAGCTGATTAAATTAATAATATACATGTTAATATAATAAATATTTTTTATAAATTCTGATCATTTTGATCAGAATTTTTTAGTTAATTAAAGTCATTTTAAATTTAATGTTGATAAAATAATAGAAATAAGAAGCTGTAAAAAAAAGTAGACTTTAATTTACAGTTAAAATCTTACAAATTATCTACTATTTTAAATTTACCAAATGTAATTAAATTCTTAGTAAATCGTACAAAATATATTATTTTTTCATTATATCACAGGATGACAATTAAAGTCTAATATTAGTGACAATTAAAGTCTGCATTATCTTACAAAAAATAAATATTGAGGAGGAAAAATGAAAGAAAAATTAAAGAAATTAGTAAGTTTTATGTTTGTTATATTTCTTTTGGCACCTTATGTATCTACAAGTTTTGCCATGGAAACAACCGAAAATTCTCAATCAAGTGAAAAATTAAATGATGTATATGATTGGCAGGGATATAGTGAAAAAGATACAGGAATAATAAAAGTTAAGAAAAACGACAGTATTTCCTATAATGCATATTGTTTTAACAAGGAAAAATCATTACCACCTTCGGATAATAGTGAAAAAATTATTTATAAAAAAATAGACGGATCGGGAGATGTGTTTACCCAATATGCAAGTAAAGCAAGAATACAAAATCAAGAATTGAATGATAGAATTTTAAGTATTATATATAATGGATATCCTACTAATGCAAATAAAATTTTAGATGGATTAAGTGATGCAGATGCAAACACGGTAACTCAAGCAGCTATTTGATATTATACGGATAGTGAGGAAAATAAAGGATTTTGGACAATATTAGATCGAGAATATAGAAAAAAAGCTGAAGAGGCATATAAAAAATTGATATCAGACAATTTGGAACGTGATGTTCAAAACAAAAGACCTGAAAATTTTAAATTAAATTTGTTTGTTACTAATCAGAAAAACGAGAAAAAAAATAAGGAATATCAAAATTTATTAAGTGCTGAACATGTTCCAAATGATCCTCCTAAAAAAATTGAAAGTAAAAAATATATTACTGTAATGAAAATTTGGAGTGGAATAGAAACTGGCAGCGAAACTCCAAAAGTATCATTTCAATTATTTAAGGGAAATGAAAAAATAGGAACACCTAAAGAATTTAATGGAGACCAAATAATTTTTGAAGTTGATGCTACAAGTAATGGAGTAGATACTGAAAATAATAACTACACTGTTAAAGAAGTAGTTGCAGAAAAAGAAATAGAAGAAGGCGAAACCGCAAAGATAGATGGAAATTTGTATAAGGTAAACTATGAAGGTGATGCGGAAAAAGGATTTAAGGTAATCAATAAAAAAATTACAGAATGGTTGCCACTAGAACCTGCAAAAACAAAAGTATCTGTAGAAAAGAAATGGCAAAATTATGAAGGAAAAGATATAAATCCTACTGTAGATAAAATAAAAGTTCGTTTATATTCGGATGGAAACAAGAGAGAAGAAGTCTTGGAATTAAATTCTGAAAATAATTGGAAAGGTGAGTTTAAGGATTTACCAAATACGAGTAGATTAACCGGAGAAAAATACAATTATACAGTAAAAGAAGAGGGTGAAAGCGAAAAACAAATAAATCTTGATAATAAATGGTTCGATGTTACATATGATGGAAACATGGAAGATGGTTTTACAATAGTTAACAAAGAAAAAAGATCATGGGTTCCAATAATTCCGCCAATACGTGAAATTAAAGTAGCTAAAGAGTGGAAAGACTATAAAGGAGATAATCTGGATAATATTCCTGTAGAAGAAATACAAGTACAGTTATATAAAGACGGAGTAAAAGAAGGTGAGATTCAAAAGCTAAGTAAAGAAAATAACTGGAAATATACATTTAAAAATTTAAAAGATTACGAAAAATTAGGAAAAGAAATTAAAAAACATATCTACACTATAAAAGAAATACATAATGAAAAAGAATTAGAAAATGGTGAAAGTACAAAATTTAATGGTAAATGGTATGGAGTAAGTTACACCGGTAATATGAAAGATGGATTTACAATTACCAACAAAGAAAAAGCACCATGGACACCAATGATACCGCCAACAAGAAATATCAAGGTAACAAAAAATTGGAAATTATTGACCGCAGAAAAACCTGTAGACAAAATCGAAGTAGAATTATACAAAGACGGAGTTGCTACAGGAAAGAAACTTGAACTTACAAAGGACAATAATTGGAGTGGAGAATTTAAAAACCTTGAAGTAGCAAATGGATTAGGAAATATCAACTACGATAAATACACAGTAAAAGAAGTAGGGGAAATCGATAAAGCTATAAAGCTTGATGGTAAAGTATTTATTGTAAGTTATGAAGGAGATATGAAAACTGGGTTTAAGATAATAAATAAAGAAAAACCACCGGTACAACCTAAAAATCCTAATACATCAGATAATTTTACAAATATGACTTTTATAAGTATTACAATTATTTCTGCTTTAGGATTGGGCTACATTTCGCTAAATAAAAACAAAAAATAAATAGATAAATTTTAATTTATGCTTATTATATAAATATAATTTGTAAGAAGAGTTAAAAATATAAAAAAGTTTGCATATGCAATTCATTACTTATTTTAAGTTTGGAGATATTATGCAAACTTTTATCTATTCATACTTAATTTGCTATTTAAGTGTATTAGTATGCAGAAAATTAAGAAAATTTCATACTATGTATAAATAGTTGACATTAATAAATTATATATCGTATAATATAGGTAAAATGAAGACCTGTGACGGTTCTGACAGGTCGGTAAAATAAAATACTAACCGATAGAATATAAGAAGGAGCTGTCGCAGAATAGTTAAAAATGTTATTTTGCAACAGCTCCTTTTTTCAAAATTATGCAAAAGTTGAAATAAGCATGTTCAGATTATCAGAGGAGAGTTATATGATTTTAAAAAAGTTATTAAGTAAATCCTTTGTCTCAATTATTTTTTCTGCTTAATATAGGTATTGTGTGTATGCTTACATTGTTAATTTGCAATTTAAATCAATGATGAGATTTTAGTGACTAAGAGTAAATTCTTAAAGGTAATATATACATCAAAGAATTAGAAAAATAAATAAATCAAGCTTCCTAAAAGGATATGAAACAAATTTTATAATCACGTTTGAATGGTTTTTAGAAGAAGATAATTTTGTAAAAGTATTGTCTGGTAGATACACAGATAGAAAAAAGACATATAAAAAAGCAAATAACTCAAATTCATCAGAAGAAAAAACAAAAGAATCTTCAAATAATTCTTTTGAAGAAAGATATATTAGAGAATTTAATTAAATTATCAAAGAGGTAAAACATGAAAAAGAAATTTTTAGTATTAATAGCTTTAACATTTATATTAACTGCATGTTCAAGTAAACCAAAACAAGAAGAAATAAAGGATAATAAAAAGAAAATTACCACAGAAAACAAAAAAGAGTTAAAAATACAAAACGCACCAATGTTTTCTAATTTTAAGGTAATCAATAAAAATAATAAGGAATTTATCAAGGCAGATATTAAAAATGATAAGGATAAAATAAAAACATTAAAAGTTTTAGATACATTTAAGATACCATTTACAAAACAAAAAGAAAGTGTTGAATTTTTAAGAAGTTTATGGGATTTAAAATATAAAAAAGAAATAGTTGAGAAAATAGAAAAAGAAGTAAAAGCTATAAAAGATATTAAGAAAATAAAAGAGATAGCAAAAAAAGAAGAAAAGAAATCCAATGAAAGTAAAAATATTGTTAAAGATGAAAAAGAGTTAGCACAAAAATCAGAAACGTTAAAAAAAGAAATTGTAAAAAATAAAGAAACAAAAAAAATTGTTGAAACAAAATCTCAAAAGATTGTAGAAAGAAAAAAAGAAAAAGAAACAGTTAATGAAACAAAAAAAGACAAATATACAACAAGTATTGAAGAAATACCATTTAAGATTATAGATAATTATGCAAGTACAGGTGCTAAATCAAGAGTATATCAGGAAGGGGAAAAAGGCATAAAAAAAATAACATATAAAAATGGAGCTTATTATAGTGAAAAAATTACAAAAAATCCAATAAATAAAATAATAGAAAGATATATAAAAGTAAAAGATAAAATTGAAGAAATAAGAGAAGTAGAAGATAAAGAAGATCCTATTGTTGAATATACAGTTAGAGATAGATGGTTTGTTACTACAGATTTAGGAACAGAATATTTTTATTCAAGTAAAGAAGCTTTAGATAGACATATTGAATTAGGAAATCAAGGTTATACAGGTAACTGGGGGAATGCACAGCCTGAAACAACAGAAAAAATAACAGGATATTACAAAAAGAAAGTTAAAGTAAAAGTACAAGAAGAAAAATGGGAATGGAAAAGATAAGATAACTTTTGATTAAAATAATCTTAAGTTACCATCAAAGAGAGAAGCAATTCTGTCTTTTTTAATTGTTAAATCCATGTAACAATAATGACAGTTAGAACTTGATAAAATCTGATATAATATGTATAGAGAGGAAAAAAACATAATAAGTGAGAGAGAAAAAAATTTCTCTCTTTTTTTATTTTTAAAGGAGAAACAATGTATAAAATATTTTTTTATCTACTAATGATAAAATTTTTTGCAAAGTCACATTAAAAAAATTATTGAAATTATAGAAATATATAAAAGAAAATCAAGAAAACATGATAAATAATTTGTTCATTTTGAACGAAAAATAGAGGAGAAAAATGAAAAAAATTAAGAATAAATTAACTAAATCATTAAGTGCTATACTAGCACTTGCAATATTAATATCTGGAATAATAATTCCGAATAAAATTGTATTAGCAACACCAAGTAGTATTAGCGTAACAAATCATGGTGGCGGTAATTATAAAGGTTCAGATTATTTCACTTCAAGTGATGGATATTACATTTTTTGTGGTGAAGCATCTGAAATTCCTCCAGTTAACCCTGGGAACACTAAAACATTAACAGGTTGGAGAGAAGAAAATAATGAAAAAGTTAGAAAAGTAGCATATTATGGATATGCTTCTCCAGAAAAATGGAGTAAGTTGGAAACTTTTAATTTGTGGGGAACTCCAGCTAATAAAGGAAGTAAAGGATATCATTTAACACATTATGCATTATCAAATGTATGGGGTACATCACCAAAATATTTTATGAGAAATGCTGAAATGCAAGAATTTTTATCATACATTAATTCGAAACAGAATGCTCCTTCATGGTTTAAGGTATATTCAACAAAATCAGGTGGAACTCAAAGAATGTTTGCATGGAATTTTAACCAACCTACACCACCAAAAAAACAAAATTTATCATTATTAAAAACATCTGCAAATAAAACTTTAACAGATTTAGCAAGTAAAGGATATTCTTTAGCTAATGCTGAATATAAAGTATATAGTTCTAGAAGTGATGCACAAAATAATAAATCAAGCATTGGTACACTTATTACAACAGTTAATGGGTCATCAAATAAATTAGAACTAGATAAAGGTATATATTTTATTAAAGAAACTAAAGCTCCTAAAGGATTTTTCTTAGATGAACAAATTCATAGAGCTGATTTATCAAATGCAGATTATGAGTTAAAAGTAACTGATAAACCTAAATTTGATCCACTAAATTTATTGCTAACAAAAGTATCAAACACAGATGTTAAATTACCAGATGCTGAATTTGAAGTGAAATTTTATGATGGTGAATTAAACGAAAGTCAAGTTAAACAAGCTAGTTCTAAAAAGACATGGAAATTTAAAACTAACAATCAGGGACAAATAGCATTTGCTGATTCATTTAAAGTATCAGGAGATGATTTATTTACTTTTGAAGGAAATCCTGTCGGGTTAGTAGGTACTTATACATTTAAGGAAGTAAAAGCTCCTAAAGGATATATATTAGATGATACATTATATATAGCACATGTAAAAGATGATGGAAAAGTAGATAAAGTAAACGGAAATGGTACAGTATATAATGCACCAATTGTAAAAAATGATAATCAAAAAGCTAAATTCTCAATTACAAAAATTGATAGTGAAACAAATAAAGGCTTAAAAGATGTAGTATTTAGTTTAATGAAAGATAATCAAGAAGTAAAAAAATTAACTACATTAGAAAATGGTAAGATTGAATCTGGTGATTTAGATTTTGGAACATATACATTAAGAGAAATTAATGTACCTAAAGGATATACACAATTACCTGGAGATATTACTATCGTAATAGATGGTGATGAAACTGGAAATGAATATAGTACAAATATTAAAGTTAGCGGTGAAAACCAAACATTAAAAGGTACAAATATTGAAATTTCTAACCATTCTCAAAAAGGTAAATTAATCTTAGAAAAAACAGCTAAAGTATTAACTGGTATTTCAAAAGATGAACAAACAGGAATTACTAAATTAGAATTTACAGACACATTCTTAGAAGATACAACATGGAACTTAATTGCTAGTGAAGAAATTAAATCTATGGATAATCAAACAGTATTTTATAAAAAAGGTGATGTTGTAAAGACAATTAATACTGTAAAAGAAAAAGCTGTAGAAACAAATGATATTCCTTTAGGAAAATATATCTTAAAAGAAATATCTACACCAAAACAATTTGTTCTAGATAAAAAAGAATATGAAATTGAATTTACACCTCAAGCTAAAGAATTAAAAATTCACAGTATAACTGAAAAGAAATATAACGAAAGAAAAGATATTAGCTTTGATTTAGTAAAAGAATTTGAAAATTCTAATTTATTTACTTATAAACCAAAAGCTGAATTTGGATTATTCTTAAAAGAAGAATATAGAGAAAATGGAGTTATAATTCCGGCAGATACTATGTTAGATAAAAAGATTTTTGAAGTAACAAAAGACTTTGAAACAAAAGAACAAACTAAAAAACCAAAAATTGTTGAAATAGATAAAGAAATTACAAGATATGAAATATCAGTATTTGAAGAAAAACAAGTTGATGATAAAGATAAACCAATCTTTAGTAAAGATAAAGAAAATGCAGAAGTAATTGGATATGAACAAAAAACAGAAAAAACTTTATTAGATTTAATTAAAGTAAATACTTTAGAAGAAAAAGAAGCTAAAACTAAAGAATTAGAAGAAGCAGGAAAAGTATTTGATGTAAAAGAAATTAAAGAAACTGTAAAAGAAAATGTTTTAAGTGATACTGAAAAAACAAGCACAAATGTAACAAAATTCTCTGTAAAAGGTACATTTGAAAATATCTTAATTGATGGAAAATTCTATGTAAAAGAAATCTCAACAGATGAAAATTATGTAATAGACAATGAAAAACATGAAAAAGAAATTGATTTTACAAATGTAGAAGAAAAACACACAACTTTACCTGAAACAAAAGTAATTAACAAATTACAAAAAATTAAAATTGAAGTTGTAAAAACTGAAGAAGGCGATAAGAAAATACCAGTACAAGGTGCAAGATATAAACTTGTTGCTGTAGATCCTGAAAAAGGTGAAACTGTTGTAGGTATTTATACAACTGATTCTAAAGGAAAACTAAGTGTTACAGAACTTCCAAAAGGTAAATATTACTTAGAAGAAGTAAGTGCACCAGTAGGATACTTTAAATCAGAAGGAAAAGTTGAAATTGATACAACAAATAAATCTCATGGAGAAAAAATTGTTGTAGAAGTTGAAAATCAAAAAATACCTGAAATTAAAACTAATGCAACAGATAAAGAAACTGGTAAGAAAAACATTAATCCAACAAAAACTGTAACAATTAAGGATAAGGTAACTTATAAAGATTTAGTTGTAGGTAAAACTTATACATTTAAAGGTGTATTAATGGATAAAGAAACAGAAAAACCTTTAACAGGAAAAAGTGGTAAAACTTATACAGCAGAATTAACATTTAAAGCAACACAAAGAAATGGTTTTGTGGAATTAGATTTTATTGTTGATAGTGAAGCAATTAGAGGAAAAGAAACAGTAGTATTTGAAGATTTATATAAAGATGGAAAACTATTAGTATCACATAATGATATAAATGATAAAGATCAAACTGTAAAAATTACAAATCCTGAAATTAAAACAAAATTTTCATCAACAAAAGAAGATAAAAAAACACTTGATCCAATTAGCGTAATCTCATTAACAGACCATGTACAATACAATAATTTAGTAATCGGTGAAGAATATCAATTAGATTTAGTTGTTATGAATAAAGAAACAAATAGACCATTATTAGATGAAAAAGGACAAAAAATTAAATCAACAAAGAAATTTGTAGCAACATCTAAAGAAGGCATAATTCCTGTAGTTGTAGATATTGATTTAAATAGATTAAGAGGAGCTGAAATAGTAGCATTTGAAGAATTAACATTCAATGGTGAAATTATGGCAATTCATAAAGAAATCAATGATAAAGATCAAACTGTAAAAATTACAAATCCTGAAATTAAAACAAAATTTACTGATATTAAAGGTGATAAAACAATATCTGGTAATTACAAAATAAAATTAGTAGATAATGTCGAATACAAAGATTTAATTATCGGCAATGAATATGAAGTAAAAATGAGAGTTGCTATTAAAGGTACTAATCCAATTGAATTTATAAAAGATGAAAATGGAAATGATTTAATAGTAATAAAAAAATTTATTGCAGACAAAAAAGATGGAATAATACAAATAGAAGTTGATTTAGATTTATCAACATTAAAAGGTAAAGAAATAGTAGCATTTGAAAAGATTTATCAAAATGGAAAATTAATTGCTACCCATGAAGATATTAATGATAAAGATCAAACAATAGAAATACAAGCACCAGAAATGCCACTAACAGGGTCATTAAAACAACATACAAACTTAATTATAGGTGGATTATTATTAGCGTGTGGATTAATAGTATTAAATAGAAAAAATAAATTGATAAAGAAAAATAATTTGGAGGAAGAATGAAAATAAAAAAATTAGCAAAAAGATTCTTATCTTTTGTATTAGCAAGTTCGATATTTCTATCGTCTTGTATAACAGATACAATACTGGCTGCCGGTGCCGATATTCCAAAAACAAATGATATTGTTATACAAAAATTAGAATATAAATATTCTAAATTACTTAGAGATGATGTTTTAGAAAATAAAAATTCTGTCGGACATGCTGAGGTTCATAGTGAAATAATAAATAACAAAGACACAAATTCTCTTGACACAGTAGCAACTACAAGAGATAAAAAATTGGGCGAATTAAACAATTTAACTGATGAAGCAATTCAAAATACAGGTGATGTTTTAGATTTAACAAATCTTCAAACAAGCTATGATGTAAAAAAATATTCTAGAAAGCTTTACGGAGATGTAGAATTTGCGATATTTGAGCTTGATAGACAAGATCAAACATTAAAAGAATTAATACCTTCTCAAAGTTACAAACTAAATATGACAGATCAAGAAAAAAAAGCATTTTCTCAATCTCAAATGAAATCAGCCCAAACAGTAGGAAATAAAATTGAACAAGCTTATAAAAATGGAAATATATTACCATATGGAGCTAAACTTATAAAAAAACAATTAGTTGATGAAACAGGTAAAGCAGTGTTTAATAAAATTCCTACTTATGAAACTGTAAAAGGAGTTAAAGAGGGTAGATTATACATGATAATAGAAACTAAAGCACCTAAAACTGTAGTTTCTAAAGCAAAACCTATGTTTTTATATCTTCCGGTTACAAACAATGATCATATAAGTTATAAAACAACCATTAACTTATATCCAAAAAATGAAGTTAAAGAAGGCGTATTTGGATTTCAAAAATACAAAGATGATGGTGATGGGAATTTAAACACAAATAATGGAGCATTAAAAGGGGCTAAATTTAAGATATATAAAGGTACACCAGAACAATTTAAAAAAGCTAAAGCATTAAAAAACTCAAATGGAGAAGACATTGTTGTAACAACTAATGAAAAAGGTCAATTAGATATTACCGGAATTGTAAGAGGACAATATTTCTTAGTAGAAATTGAATCAGAAAATTTAGTTGACGGAATGATGATAGATGCAACTAAATATCAAAAAAGAGAAGGATTTAAATACTTAGCAGGCTATAATTCTTTATTAAATAAATATAATATTTTAGCTTTTCATATGGATCAAGATGGTGTGATTAGAACTGGTTCAAAATTTAATGATGGAAAAGAATTAAGTAATATTAACTTACTAGAATATACAAATCACTTTGTCCCAGGTTTTAAGAAAAATATTAAATCAGAAAGAAAATTAGAAGAAGGTTGGGACTATTTTGAAAATATTCCTTTTGAGTTAGAGTTTGAAGTTCCTGATAATATTCATGAATATTCTAAATTTGAAGCAAAAGACCAACTTGAAAAAGCCGGTAATATAGATATGATTTCTGATAACTTTACTCCAACAATAGAAGCAGAATATGTAAAAGGTAAAGATGGGAAAATAGCCTTTGATGTTGTTACAGATAAAGAAATAAAGCTTGTAAGGGATAAAGATTATTTTGTAAAAGAAGTTAGAGAGAACAATAAATTTGAAATTTCATTTGTAAATCCATTAAAAGCTAATATGTCCGCAAAAGACGTGACAAGAGAAAATAATAGATTTTCAAAAAATGTATTAAATGCTCAAAAGATATATGTAAGATATCACGCTCAATTAAAAGCTAATGCAACACCTGATGTTTTATATAATAACAAAGCTGAATTTACTTATAATAATGCTCCTGAAAAAGGTTTAACTAAAGATAGATACAATCATGATGGTAAAAAATTTCAAACATTTGGTTATAAGTTTATAAAAAAAGACAATGGATTGTTCAATAAAGGATTGTTGAAAAATACACTTGAAGGAGCAGAATTTATAATAAGAAATGAAGAAGGACTTTATTTTAATGGTTATAAGCATAATGAAAATGCTACCGGTGGTATAGAACCTGTTTGGGTTAAATATGAAAGTGATGAAATAGCATATAAAGAACTTAAAAATAGTAAAAATCACAAAGATGCAATTATGATTTCTAATTCAGAAGGTAAATTTGAGGTAAGAGGATTAAAAGCAGGTAATTATATAGCTGTAGAGATGAAATCTCCAACAGGATATAGGCTTTCTATTAATCCTGAAACGAAATTTACAATTAAAGAAAAATCATTTACACAAACAACTCAAAGACCATTAACAATCACGAATGAAAAATCGCCAGAAATGCCACTAACAGGGTCTGAAGAACTTGCAATTAGGTATATAAAAATAACTTTAATATTTATCGTTAGTTTAGTTGTTGTCTTGTTTGTAGCAAAAAAAAGACAAAAAGAAAGAAATACTAGATGAAAAACAGAAAAAAAACTATGCTTTTTGATATTGTTTTAGTGGTAATCTCATTGATTTCGATAGGATATTTATTATATCCTATCTATCAATCAAGAGTAATAGAAAAAAGAAATTCTATAAAAACAATACAAAATTATTTAGAAAGTAAAAATGGAAATATAAACACATCTTCTATAAATATCAATGATGTTGATCCAATTGATGAAGTTGTAGGAGTTATTTATATTCCAAGAGTATCTATAAATTTACCAATTTTTTTAGGGGTATCTGATCAATCATTATCGCAAGGTGCAGGTTTAATGAAAGAATTTGGGTTATTAGAAGTAAAAAAAGGGGTTAATTCAGTGATAACATCTCATAACGGTGAATCAGCTTCAGGATTATTTTCAAATCTTGAATATATGAAAATAGGAGATGATTACTATATTCAAACAAAAAAAGGTATACAAAAATATATAGTAAAAAAAATATTTACAGTCTTACCTTCTGATATAAACGTATTAAAGCCTGATAAAGATAAAATACAAACAACTTTATTAACATGTGTGCCTTTTGGAATAAATTCGCATAGATTATTAGTAAAAGGTGAATTTGTAGAATTAGTTAATGAATTTCCAGAAATGAAATTTGTTCTGAGTAATTATGAAAAAAAAGCAGTTGTTTTAATTTCTGGTTATATTATTTTAGCTTTATCAATTAAAATTATAATGAAGAAAAGAGGGAAAAATGAATAAAAAAATTAGAGTATTTTTATTATTAGCTGTACTTTTTGTTTTTAGCTTTAGTTTTTTTTCAAGCACTTTTGCTAAAGAAAATGAAAACAAACTGACAATAATATCAGAAAATGCACAAAGAAAAGCTATTTTAGGTTTTAAGTATCAAGTTAAAAATATTGATACAAATGAAGTAGAAATAATAGATTTAACAAAAAAATCACAGGAAGAATTAATATTAAAAAATGGAAATTATTTAATATCACAAACTCAACGACCTAAAGGATTTAAAGAGGAAAAAGATGTTAGAATATCGTTTCCATATAAATTAGAAGATGGCACATACACAAGAGAAGTTAAAGTTTTTACTAAACATATTATAGCAAATACGACTAATCCAGAAACAGGAGATAGAGGAATAGCTTTATTTGGAGCTATGGCAATCATTTCCACAATAGGATTAGGGGTAATATTAATAAGAAATAAATTTAAGGCTTAATAAATAACTTAAAAATAGACGGGGATTGTATTCTCGTCTATTTTTATTATTTTAATAAAAATAAGAAATTAGTGATATAATGATATAAAGGAAAATAGAAAAACAATAAAATAATAGGTTTAATTTTAATTAAGAAAAGGTATGAAAATATTAGAAAGGATATATAATGGATTTTTCAAAATGTAAGATAAATCCCCTTAAAATATATGGTGGGGCAAATGGAAATAAGAAGGGAATATAAATATTTAATAATAATTTAATATTAAATGTTTTCTCTTTACAGATACTTTGTCACAAAATAGTTATTTTGTGACAAAGTATCATAAACGAAATAGGATCCTTAAATTTTCAATCTATATACGTTTTATTTATATTTCACTAATATATCTTAAAATTTGAAGCTATAAAATCGATTCTAAGCGACGTTTTTATGTTTAGACATATAATTATACCTTTAATATTTAATAATATAAAAAAGACAATCAAAAAATTATGATTGTCTCCTATAATTATATTATTTTGCATATGCAACAGATCTTGTTTCTCTGATTGTATGAACCTTAATTTTACCTGGGTATTCTAATTCATTTTCAATTTGTAATGCAATTTCATTTGATAAAATTGTTAGTTGATCGTCTGAAATTTTTTCAGGTTCAACCATAATTCTAATTTCACGACCAGCTTGTATAGCATATGCTTTTTTAATTCCATCATATGATGTTGCAATTGCTTCAAGATTTGTTAATCTTTGTAGATATGCTTCTAAAGCTTCACGTCTAGCTCCAGGTCTTGATGCTGAAATTGCATCAGCAGCTTGTACTATCATAGCTTCTAATGAATTAAATGGAACATCAAAGTGATGTGCCTCAACACAGTGTATAATTTCTTCTTTTATTTTATATCTTCTTAATAGGTTTACGCCAATTTCTACATGTGTTCCTTCAATTTCGTGATCCAAAGCCTTGCCGATATCATGTAATAAACCGCCACGTCTTGCGATTCTATCATTTATACCTAATTCTTTTGCCATAATACCAGCAATATTAGCCACTTCAACTGAATGCCACAATACGTTTTGTCCATATGATGTTCTATAATTTAATTTACCTAAAACTTTTACCAGGTCTGGATGTAAACCATGAACTCTTGCTTTTTCACATGCTTCTTCACCATATTCTTTAGTTCTTTGCTCGATATCTTCAAGAGCTTTTTGATACATTTCTTCAATTCTTGCTGGGTGTATTCTACCATCAACCATTAAATATTCTAATGTAAGCTTAGCAATTTCACGTCTTCTCGGATCGTAGCACGATAAAACTATAGCTTCAGGTGTATCATCTATAATTAAGTCAACACCTGTTAAACTTTCAAACGAACGTATGTTTCTCCCTTCACGCCCGATAATTCTCCCTTTCATTTCATCACTTGGTAATGATACCACTGAAACTGATGACTCAGCAACTATTTGTGATGCTTGTCTTTGAATTGCAGTTGCAACAATTTCTCTCGATAAACGTTTTTCTTCTTCACGAGTTCTAGCTTCAAACTCTCTTAAAATTAATGCTTTATGATGTTCTGCTTCATCTGCGACTTGTTCTAATATAATATCTTTTGCTTCGGTTTGTGTTAAACCAGAAATTCTTTCCAATTCAGAAATTTGTTTACTTAGTGTTTCTTCAATTTCCGCTTCTTTTGATTCGATATTTTTAATTTTATTATTTAATGAATCATTTTTTCTATCTAATTTATCTAATTTTTTATCTAAATTTTCTTCTTTTTTAACTAACCTTTGTTCGTGTTTGTCTATTTCACTTTTACGCTTTTTATTTTCTTGTTCAATATTTTGTTTTAATTTATAAATTTCATCTTTAGCTGTCAATATTGCTTCTCTCTTTAGAGATTCAGCATCTTTATTTGCATCATCAATTATTCTTCTTGAAATTTGTTCTGCAGAATTAATTTTTTTTCTATCTGCATTTTGTTTTATAATTGAAACAATTATATATCCAATAATAACTCCCACTATTAAGGTTAGTGCATAGTATACAAAACCCATGCTAACCTCCTAGATGCTATTTAATCATTCCTTCTTCTTCATCATCTTCTAATGCTTCGTGTTCTTCAGAAGGTTGATTTACTTTTTTCAATTTTTCTCTAATTTTCATTTCTATTTCTTTGTAAATATCTCCATTATTTAATAGATATTCTTTAACATTTTCACGGCCTTGTCCTAATCTATCTCCATTATAACTATACCATGAACCAGCTTTATCAACTATTTCAAAGTCTACAGCCGAATCTAGTACTGTACCAACTTTTGATATACCTGTACCATACATAATATCAAATGTTGCAGTCTTAAATGGTGGAGCGACCTTATTTTTCACTACTCTTACTTGAGTGCTGCTTCCGATAACTTCATCACCATTTTTAATTTGATCTTTTCTTCTTATATCAAGTCTAACACTTGAATAGAATTTAAGAGCAATTCCACCTGTTGTTGTTTCAGGATTTCCAAACATTACACCAATTTTTTGACGCAATTGATTTAAAAATATAACTGTTGTATTTGATTTTGCAACTATACCAGTTAATTTTCTCATAGCCTGACTCATAAGTCTTGCAAGTAAACCAACGTGACTATCACCCATATCACCTTCAATTTCAGCTCTCGGAACAAGTGCTGCGACTGAGTCAACAACAATAATATCTACCGCATTAGATCTTACTAATGATTCTGTAATTGCTAATGCTTGTTCACCCGTATCCGGTTGTGATAAAACCAAATTATCAATATCTACGCCTAAATTTCTTGCATAATGCACATCTAAAGCATGTTCAGCATCAATAAATGCACCGATTCCTCCCATTTTTTGAGCTTCTGCAATACAGTGTAATGCTAATGTTGTTTTACCAGATGATTCTGGTCCATAAATTTCTACAACTCTCCCTCTTGGTAGTCCACCAATTCCTAATGCAATATCTAAATTTATTGCACCAGTAGGAATCGCTTCAATATCAACTGATTTTGGAGCTTCACCAAGAACCATTATTGAACCTTTACCGTATGATTTTTCTATTTGGGATAAAGCACGATCTAAGGCTTTTCTTTTTTCTTTATCCATTGTATTTTCAGTAATAACTAACCTCCTAAATATTTTCTAAATCTAGAACTTTTATATTCTTAATTAAGTAATCTAAACCAGAAATAATAGTTAAAACTACTGAAATGTAAAGTAATATACTAAAAATTAAACTTGGAATAAATGTTAATATTCCACTTAATAAATACATAATTATTGTAATCATCTGACTTATAGTTTTTAGTTTACCATAAATTGATGCAGCAATTGTAATATTATTTGATGCTGCTAGGATTCTTAATCCATCAATTAATAATTCTCTAAAAATAATAACTATAACAGTCCAAGCGGGAATAATATTAACTCCGGCTAAAACCATAAAACCAGCTTGTGTCAATACTTTATCTACTAAAGGATCCATAAATTTACCAAATGTGGTAACCAAATTTCTAGATCTGGCAATGTACCCGTCTAAAAAGTCAGTAAATGATGTAAGTGCAAATATTACCGCCGGTAAAATTGAACTTAATTTATATATATTAAATATAATAACAAAAACTGGAACCATTAAAAGTCTAATTAGAGTTAATTTATTCGGTAAATTCATTTTCAATAATTTCTTCATTACTATCTTCCATTTCAATTTCTTCTAAAGTTTTAAGTATATTTCTAGGCTTGCTTCCATCCTGTTCGCTTACAATTCCTTTTCTAGTCATCTGGTCAATTATACGACCGGCTCTAGCATATCCTACTCTAAATCTACGTTGAATAGCAGAAATCGAAGCTTGATTTTCACTTATAACAAAGTTTACAGCTTCATCAAATAATTCATCAAGATCATCTACGGATTCACCGGATTTATTTGCAGCTTCTGTAATCACTTTATTAAAGCTCTCATCATGTTTAATTTCTTCATTTTTATTTTTTACAAATGTAACAACTCTTTCAACTTCACTATCCGTTAAAAATGCACCTTGTGCACGTTTCGGTTTTGGAAGTTTTCCTGGATAATAAAGCATATCCCCTTTTCCTAATAATTTTTCAGCTCCGGACATATCAATTATAGTTCTTGAATCTATATTTGATGCAACCTGAAATGCTATTCTAGATGGGATATTAGCTTTAATAATACCTGTAATTACATTAACACTTGGTCTTTGAGTTGCAATTAATAAATGAACACCACTAGCTCTACCCATTTGAGCCAGTCTTGTAATATAATTTTCAACATCTTTGGATGCTTCCATCATTAAATCAGATAACTCGTCAATGATAACAACTAAATATGGCATTTTTTCTAATGTACCATCTTCATTATCTTCTTCAACTTTTTTATTATATGATTTAATATCTCTACATCCAGTTTTTGAAAATTTCTCAAAACGTGTAGTCATCTCTTTAACAGCTTCATATAAAGATGCTGTAGCTTCTTGAGCCTTCGTAACTACTTTTCTTCCTTTTAAATGAGGTATTCCAGAATATATTTTTAATTCAACCATTTTAGGATCAATCATAATAAATTCAACCTCGTTTGGAGAATATTTATATATAATACTCATTATGATAACATTCATAAGAACAGATTTACCTGATCCTGTAGCACCTGCAATAAGTAAATGAGGCATTTCATTAATTTTTGCATATAACGGTTTGCCAAATAAATCTTTACCAACCGCAACTGTGATGTCATCATCCTCTTTTTGAAATTCATCAGTGGAAATTAAAGATTTAAATGTAACAATGTCTTTATTTTGATTTGGAACTTCTATTCCTACATAAGGTTTTCCAGGAATAGGAGCTTCAATTCTAATACCAGGTGATGCTAGTGCCATAGCTAAATTATTTGATAAGTTAACTATTTTACTTACTTTAATACCTGATTGCGGTTTAACTTCATATGAAGTTACAGTTGGTCCATTGTTAATATTTACAACTTCTGAAGATATACCAAAACTTTCTAATGTATCTACGATTATATCAGCATTGCCTAATAATCTCGTTTCATCATCAGTTTTAGACTCAATTTGATTATTTAATAAGTCCATTGGTGGCTTAGTATATTGATAATTATCATCATATACTATACCGAGTTGATCATAATCATTTTCTTCATCGATTTCTTTATTCACTGAATTATTTTCTGTATTTTGCTTATGATATGAAATTTTTGGTTCAATACGAGGTTCAAGTTTATCAGAACTTGTATTGTTTTTTAATTCATTTTTATTTTCAATTTTATTATCAAAGATAAAACTTTTTTCCTTAACATCATTATTATTCTTAATAGTTTTAGGTGCTTTATAATTAAAAGTTTTAAGCTTATAAAATAAATTTTTGAAAAATTCAGACATAGATTTATCAAATAAATAAAAATATGAAGCAAAATATACAAATATAGTAAATATATATATACCAATATTGGCAATTAAAGCATTAAATAAAAAATACAAAGTGGTAAAAATTATACCTACTCCTGTATACTTTAACGCTTGATTATATGAGTTTTGAATATATGATGAATAATTTACACCAATACTGTAGAAAGTAGACAAAAATATCCCCGTCACTACAAATAATAGTGAAATTACAATAATTTTATGTTTATTTGAATCATAAAATTTTTTATTTAGTAATGCAAAAAACATAAAAACCATATATATCGGTAAAATATAAGCTGTCAAACCAAAAAGAATAAAAAGACCTTTACTAAATACTTCGCCTATTATTCCCATTTTATCCTTAAAAATAATAGATGATATTATAAATATAAATAAAAATAATGTAATAATCGACTTAATAGCAAAATTTTTATTATTTGTGGTAGTCTTTTTTCTTTTATTCGCCATATTTCCTCCATAAAAACTCAACTTTATTATACCATATTTAGTACAATTTTGAAATAAACATTTAAACTTAAAAATACTAAATATTTATTATCTATAATAAAAAGGAGCCTCAGCAGGATCAATAAATAAAAAATGAGTTAGATTTTCTCTAACCCACTTTAATTTTATTTTTTATTCAAATACTCTTGATAAATTTATTCTACCTTTATCATCAATTTCTAATATTTTGACCATTAATTCATCGCCTTCTTTTACAACATCTTCAACTTTTTGTACTCTCTTTTTATCCAGTTTACTAATGTGTATAAGCCCTTCTTTGTTGTGTCCAAATGATACGAAGCATCCAAAGTTCATGATTTTAATTACTTTTCCTAAATAGATATCCCCTACTTCAGGCTCCTCAACAATACTTTCTATCATTTCAATAGCTCTCTTTCCACCTTCTCCATTTTGAGAAGAAACTGTCACAAGTCCCTCGTCAGTGATATCAATTTTTACTCCAGTTTCATCGATTATCTTATTAATTGTCTTACCGCCGGAACCAATAACTTCCCTAACTTTTTCAGGTTTAATTTGAATTGTATAAATTCTTGGAGCGTTTGGTGATAATTCTTTTCTTGGCTCTGCAATTGTTGTCGTAATTACATCTAAAATTCTTAATCTTGCACTTTTAGCATCTGCTAAAGCTGTAGTTAAGATTTCTCTATTTATACCATCAATTTTAATATCCATTTGTAATGCTGTAATACCTTCTTTTGTACCGGCAACTTTAAAATCCATATCTCCCAAGTGATCTTCTAGACCCTGAATATCTGTTAAAATTGCAATGTCATCATTTTCTTTTATTAAACCCATAGCAATACCGGCAACAGGTGCTTTTATCGGTACCCCTGCATCCATTAATGATAATGTAGAACCACAAACTGAAGCCATTGATGAAGAACCATTTGATTCTAAAACTTCCGAAACTAATCTTATAACATATGGAAATTCTTCTTGTGAAGGAATTACAGGTTCTAATGCTCTTTCAGCAAGTCTACCATGTCCAATTTCTCTTCTGCCGGGACCACGCATTCTTCCTACTTCTCCTACTGAAAATGGTGGAAAGTTATAGTGATGAATGTATCTTTTCTTAACTTCTTCATCTGTTAAACCGTCAATATATTGAACATCACTTGGTGAACCCAATGTAGCTATGTTTAATACTTGAGTTTGCCCTCTTGTAAATAAACCTGATCCATGTACTTTCGGTACAAGAGCAACTTCGGCAGATAATGGTCTAATTTCATGCATTTGTCTACCATCTGGTCTAATCTTATCAACAGAAATTAATTTTCTAACTATTTCTTTTTCTAATTTATCAAAGATTGCAATAACTTCTTTATTTCTTAATTCAACATCTTCAAAATCTTCTGTCACATAAGTTTCAATGATTTCTTCTTTAACTGCATCTAATTCTTCTTGTCTTGTTTGCTTATCTATACCTTGTAGTGCAGATTTAATTTTGTCATAAAATTCTGATTCTATTTCATTTTTCAATTCTTTATCTACATCTTTGAACTCAAATACTTGTTTTTCTTTACCAATTTCATCAATAATAGTTTGGATAAAATCACATATTCTCTTTATTTCTTCATGACCAAATAAAATAGCTTCCAGCATTTCATCTTCGGTTAATTCATTTGCACCGGCTTCTACCATCATAATAGCATCTTTTGTACCCGCAACCGTTAAATCTAAATCTGAAATTTCTCGTTGAGCTTGTGTTGGATTTATTATATATTCTCCATCAACATATCCTACTGAAACAGAACCTGTAGGTCCATTAAAAGGAATACTTGAAATGCCTAAGGCAACTGATGAGCCTACCATTGATAATATACCTACATCATGATTTTCATCAGCAGATAGTACTGTAGCAATTATTTGAACATCATTTTTATATCCTTCTGGAAATAGTGGTCTTAATGGTCTGTCCATCATACGTGCTTTTAATGTTGATTCGTCAGATGGTTTACCTTCTCTTTTAACATATCCTCCGGGAATTCTACCTACTGCATACATTTTTTCTTGAAATTCACATGAAAGTGGAAAGAAGTCAACACCTTCTCTAGGTGTATCAGTTCCTACTACTGTAACTAAAACCATTGAATCTCCAGCTTTAATTGTAACAGACCCCCCGGCTTGTTTAGCCATCTTACCTGTTTCTATTTCAAATGAATTGTATTTTGAACTATATTTGTAATTTTTTACCATTTTTTCTCCTATTGATAGCACCTGCCATCTTATTTTATATATTTCTTTTTTATGTACAGATATATAATATCATAAAACAAGTAAAAATGTGAATAAAAAAAACTGCCATACATTTGTATGACAGTTTCAAAATTATCTTCTAATTTGTAATTTTTCGATCAATGAACGATATCTTTCAATATCTTTCTTTTCAAGATAATTTAATAATCCTTTTCTTTGACCGATTAACATAAATAATCCTCTTCTTGAAGCATGATCTTTAGGATTTTGTTTTAAATGTTCTGTTAACTCTTTAATTCTGTGAGAAAAAATAGCTACTTGAACTTCTGGAGAACCTGTATCTCCTTCTTTTCTACCAAATTCCTTGATTATTTCTAATTTCTTTTCGTTTGAAATCATGATTTCCTCCTATATTTCTTATTCACTATGACCGAGTTTAGAACGGAGTTATCTTAAACCAAGCCAAAGTACTAAATAAGTATAACACAGAATTTTTATAGTGTAAATATTTTATTTAAATATTTATTTTTTATTTGTATAATTAAATTCGATTATATTATTAATCTCACTAATTAATCCTGTTTTCATTAAAATATCATTTGTTATAGTTCCCCAACGTCCTCTTTTGGTTGGATAACCATATTTTTCTATATAATAATCACTTGCTTTTTCTACATATGAATCAATATTATAGCCAAGTTTTTCTACTTCAAAAAGTACCTTACCGTTATTTTTGTGTATAACCTTATATTTTTTTAATTGCATATCCACGGTTTCTATATTCGATCCTTTTAATAAATTATCCAAGTGCTTTTTAGATTTATTTTCTTTTATTGCA
The DNA here is from genome assembly GCF_046035495.1 of Helcococcus sp. KG196. Taxonomy (NCBI): domain Bacteria; kingdom Bacillati; phylum Bacillota; class Tissierellia; order Tissierellales; family Peptoniphilaceae; genus Helcococcus; species Helcococcus sp. KG196. Next base: position 105,614 of record NZ_JBFNFI010000001.1, on the reverse strand, counting down.
TCAATATTATTTATAATTTCAGATAAACTTAAATTACTTTTATTAAATTTTTTAATTGCATCTTCTGTTTCTAATGAATTAACAACATCAGAAGAATTTATAAAATTAACATTTATTATATTTGATGTTTGTATATCTCCATCGTAACTCAATTCAAAAATAAGACTAAAGCATACATTAGATTCAATCATTTCTTTCATTGTTTTTACTTTATATCTTTCAGTAAATAAATTATCAGATTTAGTTGTATTGATGAAATTATCTTTTTCTTCATCATATATCCACTTTACATTATTTATATCTATCAAATACATTTTTGGTTCTAATTTTTTCTTTTGTCCAAATTCTTCGAAAATAGCTTCAGGATATACAATACTATCTATTATTTGCCTAAAATTCTTTTTATTTCTATCAACATTTGAAGTTTCTATTGAATAATTAATTTTATTATCCTTTGTAGAAATTTTTATTCTATTTTCCTTTTGAGTAGCATTTATTTTAATTGGAATTTCTTTTTTTACTCTTAAGTTGTCATTACCAGCAGCTACAACTAGTACTGTATATTCACCTGGTTTAGAGAAATTAACCTTATCTATACCTAAAATATCCATTTTTATTCTATTAGCTTTACTAATATTTTTATTACTTGCTGAAACTTTAGTAAAAACTTTCTTTTTTAATTCTTCTATTCTTTTTTCTTTTTCTTTTTTATTAAAATCACTAGCAAAATTATTATTTGAATGATGATATTGATTTATAGATATATTATCATAACCACTCATAGTAAATATAAATGCTTCAGGCTTAGGCATTTCATCTTTGGATAAAAATTTAACTCTAACTCGTTTGTTTTCTACTTTTTCCTTAAGACTGTAAAGCTCAATTTCTACTTCTTTACCGGATATATTTGATAATTCATCATAATCACCATTTATAGACTTTGCTAAAACATCAATTTTTTCTACATTACCTAATTCTAAAATTTTATTAGAGTTTGTTGATTTTATAATAGTGGCACCTAACTTTTTAGGTAAATCTTCTAATTTAGTTCCTACTAATAAATTAATAGTTTCATTCTTTTTATGACCTAATGTTATTTGTGATACAGGATGTATATATTCAATATTATTTTTTATATTAAAATCTAACATATCTTTATGTATTTCAGAATCTTTATCCAATTGACTAAAAATAGCTATGTTATCAGAATGCAATTGCCTTTGACTATCATTTTGAAATTTATAATATAATTTCCCGGAATTATATTCATTTAATACTGATTCAGCTTCTTTTTCATTCCATAAAATTGGATCAATATACTCTATTCTTTTCCATTCATCTTTGCCTTGTTTTTGAACTCCAGATTGTTTTTTTACTTCCTTCTTCAGTATAGCATCACTTATTAGAAATCTATCATACATATATTTATTATTTCTTCTAGAAGATATAGCATCATATGTTAAATCTAAATGATACCATTTACCATCTATTTTAACTTGATTCCACATATGATTTGCTCGCTTCCATTCTTTTCCATTTTTTGAAAGAGATTTATATTCATCAAAAAGCTTTCTTTTTTCTTTTTCCTGATTTTGATTATATTGATTCCAATACAAAAATATACTTTGTCCTCTTAAAATTCTAGATTCAAGTCCCATCTTATATGCCAATCTATCAAATAACATAGCATATCCTTGACAAACTGTTTTTTCACCAAAAATAGCTGCTGGTAAAGTATGCACTTCATAGGTTTTGTTATCATTTTTTTCTTTTGATTTTATTTGAGTGACTTTATTTGCTTCAACACTTGAATCTCCCTTTACATTTTTTACAATAAAGTCATGAATTATTAATGCTTTTTTAAAATCTTCTGAATCAGGTGTATTTTTAAATTTTAATTTATATTCTTCATCAAGTTTCTTTTGTAGCCACTTAGCAACTTCATCCAAATATTTTTCTGCTCTCATCACATCTTCTTTTAATGTTGCATAATTAAATCTAGTTATATATCTATATATACCTTTTTCAAAATTAACTTCTTCTTTATCTGTTTTCCATTCTCCATGGATATGTTTAATTAAACTCCCATATGAAGGTGTATAAAGAACTTCTTCTAAAACTTTTTTATCAAATCCATCCGGTCCATAAAATATAACGGCCGGTTGTTGCTCCATAATTGCTTTTATAACATATTCTTGAGTTTCGTTAACACTTAATACACCATCGGGAGCTTGTGTGGGCTTATCATATGGAATAGGTTTTCTAAGATAATCTAACAATTCTTGTGATGGCTTAAATTTATCTTTTTTTACATGCATTTCATCGGATGCATATATTGAAGATGAAATATATCGATTATTTCCTCCTTGTACAACAATATTAGGTAATAATAGCACTCCTAATACTACAGATACGAAACCTACAGATAACTTTCTCATACCGTATTTTCTCATAATATAATACTTCTCCTCTAAAAATTTTATAAATAATTATGAAATAAATATATTATAAATTTATTATATTAATTATTTATATTATTTCTGTTAAATTACATAACAGATTTTCAGATTATATCATACTAAAATTTGTTTTTAAAGTTAAGTAAAACCTTGTAATCGTTATCCATACATTTCATTAATTCTTCTTTTGTATTAAATTTGATTTGGTTTCTAATTTTTTTTATGAATTCTATTTCTAATTTATCTCCATAAATTTTTTTATTAAAATCTGATATAAATACTTCAATTTTTATATTTTTACTATCCGTAACAGTTGGATTTGTACCGATAGATGTTAATGATAAATATTTTTTTTCATCATGATATACATAGGTTAAATATACACCTTCTTGAGGAATGATATAATTAAAATTCATAGATATATTAGCAGTAGGATATCCCAATACAGTAGAACCAATCTTATTTCCATGAATTACAGTTCCGGAAATTTTATAATTAGTTGTTAAAAAATATTTTATTTTATCAACTTTTCCATTAGTTATGTATTCTCTGATTAGAGTTGAAGAAATTTTCTGATAATTATTCATTACATAATCAACTATTTCTACATCAATTTTTCCTTCTCTTTTATATTTTAATAATAAGTCGGTATTTGCAATTTCTTTTTTACCAAATGTATAATCAGGCCCACAAACTAATGTATTAACATTTAGCGTATCTTTTATAAAATTAAAAATAAATTCTTCACTATTAAGCTTTGCAAAATCTAAATTGAAATCTATTAAATAAATAATATCAATTCCTAAATTATCTAAAATTTTTATCTTATCATTTAATGATGAAATATAGTACTTAGGAAATGATGGAAATAAATCATTAGTATGTTGCTTAAAAATTAATACAGAAGATTTTAAATTATATTTTTTAGCAATAGATATAACCTTTTTTATAATATTTCTATGCCCTAAATGAAATCCGTCAAAATTTCCAAGCCCAATAATTGACTTTTCAAATATATCATTTTTATTATTGTCTAAATCAATAATTATTGACATAATACTTTCTCCATTTTTAATATGTTATTTTTAATTTTACCTATTCCTATAAAATCATTATTTACAGACACTACTATGTCCTTATTTTGATTAAAAATACCATTGTATTTTATAGTTTTTATATTTACTCGTTGTCCATTAATTAATCTAAATTTTAAATCTTCTAAAATATTTATTTGCCCTAAATTATATAAACATTTTTCGGTGGGGATAACGTTTTCTAATATTTCCTCAAAATTTAGTTCATTAATTTTAGAAATATATATTGCATTAATTAATTCAAATTTACCTACTCTATTTCTAATTAAATCAGTCATATGAGCAAAAGTATTTAGTTTTAATCCAATATCGTGAATTAGTGATCTTATATATGTTCCCTTAGAACATGAAACTTCTATTTTTGCATATTCATTGGATAATTCAAGAAGTTTTATATCATATATTTTTACGTTTCTTTTTTTAATTTCAACTTCTTTTCCTTCTCTTGCATATTGATATAACTTTTTTCCATTTACTTTTAATGCTGAGTAAATCGGAGGAGTTTGTTCAATTATTCCTTTAAAACCCTCCAATACATTTTTAACTTCATTTACTTGAAAAATTTTATTATCTGATTTATTAGTTATTTCACCTTCAAAATCATAAGTTGTAGTAGCCTCTCCAAATTTTAGAGTCGCTATATATGACTTGCCTTGATTCATTATATAATCACTTACTCTTGTAGCATTACCAATACAGATTGGTAGGACACCTGTTGCCATTGGATCTAATGTGCCAGTATGTCCTACTTTTTTTATATTTAATTTTCTTCTTAAAATAGCAACAACATCATGAGAGGTCATTCCCTTAGCTTTATTAACGACTAAGATCCCCATCTTCATAAAGTTTCTCCAATCTTTTTATAACTTTGTCAAATACTTCGTTTAGTGTCCCCTCGTAATTTGCTCCGGAAGCTCTTACATGGCCACCTCCGCCAAATTCAACCGCTATCCTAGATACATCAATAATTTCTTGAGATCTAAAGCTTATTTTTTGTTTATTTGGTTCATCTTCTTGAACTATTGCAGAAACTTCAATTCCATCAATAGTTTTTAACAATGAAACAATTCCTGATGTTTTATCAAAATCTAAATTATATTTTTCAACTAAATCTTTAGTTATCATTGCAACTATGATTTTATCTCCAATTCTAGTTGCATTTTTTATCACATCAGCTTGAAACAGTAATAAATTAGTATTTAGTTTATCATAAAGATTGTCATGAATTAATTTTCTATTTGCATTTATATCCAATAGTGCAGCAGCCGCTCTTAATGTTTTAGAAGTTGAAGATTCATAGACAAACCTATATGTATCTGTCAAAATTCCCAAATATAGATAGGTTGCAGCATCCTCCGGTATAATTACATCATAGTCAATACATAATTCTGTGACAATTTCACAAGCTGAGCTTGCTTCTAAAACAATGTTCAAATCTGCAAAATGTGTATTAGTGATATGATGATCTATATTTGCGGTATTTTTTGCTAGTTCAAAATATTTAACACTATCTCCAATTCTTTCAATATCACCACTATCCACAGCTATAAACAAATCTATTGAATCATTAAACTCATCATTATAATATAAATCATCTCTATATATAAACTCTAAATTAGTTGGAAAATCATCATTTTTAATAATTTTTACATTTTTACCTAAATTTTTTAACGTAAGAGCTAAACCAAAAGAGGATCCAATTGAATCCCCATCCGGATTTATATGTCCCGAAATTAAGATATTATGTGATTTTTGTACTAATTTGAAAAAATCATTCTTCACGTTCATTTTGTGCCTCTGTATCTTTTTTTATTACTTCACTAATCAATTTTTCAATTCTCATTGCTTCCTCAATGTTATCATCTAATATAATTTTTAATTGAGGAATATGTCTTAAGTTCATTCTTTTACCTAATTCACGTTTTATATAACCGATAGAACTTTGTAAACCATCAATTGTATCACATTTTTCCTTATCACTACCTAAAACTGAAATATAAATTTTAGCAGATTGTAAATCATCAGTCAATTCAATATCTGTGATAGAAGTTATAGGTGCAATTCTTGGATCTTTAATATCATTACTAATCATAACAGATATTTCTTTTTTTAATTCTGATTCGATTCTTTTGATTCTTTTTTTATCCATTTTTACTCCTATCTTTCAACTTCTTTATCAATAAATGCTTCTAAAGTATCTCCAACTTTTATGTCATTATAATTTTGAATACCCAAACCACCTTCATAGCCTTGGTTTAATTCTTTAACATCATCTTTATAACGTTTTAATGAGGTTATTTCTCCTTCATGTATTACAACATCGTTTCTTAATAATCTTATTTTTGCATTTCTTTGCATTTGTCCATTTGTAACATAGATACCAGCTATATTACCTACATTAGGTACTCTAAATACTTCTCTTACCTCAGCAGTACCAATAACTTGTTCAACAAACTTAGGTGCTAACATACCATTTATGGCTTTTTTGATATCTTCAATAGCTTCATAAATAACTCTATATGTTCTTATTTCAATATCCTGAGCTTCCGCTTGAGATTTAGCCCCTTGATTTGGTCTTACATTAAATCCTATAATAATTGCATCAGAAGCTGAAGCTAACATAACATCAGATTCATTTATACCTCCTACAGCCCCGTGAATTACATTTACTTTAACTTCTTCATTTGAAAGTTTAGTTAAGGATGTACTTACAGCCTCTATAGTACCTTTTACGTCTGTCTTAACAATTATATTAAGGTCTTTAACTTCCCCATCAGAAATTTTATTAAACAATTGATCCAAATTAACTTTAGATGTTCTCTTGATAAACTCATCTTTTTCTTTTTGTGCTGCTCTATCAGCAAATTTTTTACCTAATTTTTCGTCTTCAATAGCATAAATTTTATCCCCTGCTTCAGGAACATCTGATAAACCTAAAATTAATACAGCAGTTGAAGGTTTTGCTTTTTTTACTTCTTTTTGATTACTATCAAACATTGCCCTTACTTTACCACTTGAACGTCCAGAAACAACAAAGTCTCCCTTATTTAACGTACCTTTATTTATAAGTACTGTTGCAACTGGTCCCCTACCTTTATCCAATTGTGCCTCTATAACAATACCAACAGCCGGTCTATTTGGATTAGCTTTCAATTCTTCAATTTCTGCAACCATTAAAATCATTTCCAATAGCTCATCTATACCTTCACCAGTATGTGCTGATACAGGAATCATAATAGTTTTTCCACCCCAATCTTCAGGTGTTAAGCCCTGTTCTGCTAATTCGGATTTTACTTTATCAGGATTTGCTTCATATTTATCCATTTTATTTATGGCAACTATTATTGGTACACCAGCAGCTTTAGCATGATTTATAGCTTCAATAGTTTGAGGCATAACTCCATCATCAGCAGCTACTACCAATATAGCTATATCTGTTGCATTAGCACCTCTTAATCTCATTTGAGTAAAGGCTTCGTGACCTGGAGTATCTAAAAATACAATTTTCTTTCCATCAACATATATTGAAGAAGCACCAATATGTTGTGTAATTCCACCAGCTTCAGTACTTGTAACTCTAGAATGTCTCATTTTATCTAGAAGAGATGTTTTACCATGGTCTACATGTCCCATAACTGTAACTACAGGAGCTCTTAATTCTAAATCTTCTTCTTTATCTTCAAAGTCAATACTTGAAATATCATTTGCATCATTTTCTTCAACTAATAACTTTTCTTCAACTTCAATATCAAATATCATACCTATTTCTATTGCTTTTTCAATTTCAATTTCTTGGTTCATATTTGACATTATACCCATTTTCATAAGTTCAGTTATAATTACTGTTACCGGTTTATTTAATTTTTCAGCGAATTCTTTAATAGTAATACCTTCTTCAATATAAACAATTTTTGATTCAGCTTGTTCTTGCTTTACATCTTCTTTGAATTCAACTTGTAATTTTTTATCTTTTTTTTGTTTCTTTTTCTTCTTTCTATCTATTTTTTCATATTCATCATTATATTCTTCGTAATCTTTTATTTCTTCTTTTTCAATTATTTCTTTTTTCTTTTTATTTTTATTGCTTTTTTCTTCTTCAAGTTCAGCAAAATATTCTTTTATTAGTTCTAAGTTTTCATCCTCTAAAACTGACATATGACTAGAAACTTCTAAACCAAACTCTTCGTCTAATATTTTAATTAATCCTTTACTTGATAATTTTAATTCTTTCGCCAATTCATATACTCTTGTTTTTGACATATATACACCTTTCTACATAGTTTCCAACTCCTTGTAAATTTTATCATCTACGTTTGTTTTTAAGTGACGATTTAAAAGTTTTTTTGAAATCGCAGTATTCAAACAACTTTTATTTTTACATATATAGGCACCCCTACCATTAAGTTTTCCACTATAATCTATATTAATATTTCCTTCTTTATCTTTTACTATTCTAATTAAATCTTTTTTAGATTTTTGTTCTTTGCACACAATGCATTTTCTTAATCTCAAATCTGAATTACTCATTTATATCATCCAAAGTATAATTTTGAGAATCTTCATTTATAACTTCTTTAGTTGTTTCTTCAAAATCTTCATGAACTTCAGATTCCCTAAGCTTTAATTCTTCTAATTCTTTTAATACTTCATCCATTTTACTTTCAGCTTTTATATCTATTTTCCAATTAGTTAGCTTAGCAGCTAATCTAACATTTTGTCCTTCTTTGCCTATAGCTAAAGATAATTGACTATCCGGAACAAATGCTACTGCTTCTTTTTTGTCCGCATCAATATATACATCTACAACCTCAGATGGTGATAATGAATTTGAGATATATACTTTCATATCTTTACTCCAAACAACAATATCAATCTTTTCACCATTTATTTCTTCAACTATTGAGTTGACTCTGGCACCTTTCATCCCAACGCACGCACCTACAGGATCAATAGAACTATCTTCAGCATAAACAGCAATTTTTGTTCTATATCCTGCTTCTCTGGAAATTGACATAATTTCTACCGTGCCTTGACTAATTTCCGGCACTTCAATTTCAAATAATTTTGCAACAAATTCAGGAGCTCGTCTAGATAACAATATTTGTGGACCTTTACTTGTTTCTTTTACTTCTTTTACATACAATTTTACTCTATCTCCGGGTTTAAAATTTTCCCCTTCAACTTGTTCTTTTTCAGGTATATATCCCTCAGATTTTCCTAAATCTACATATATATTTTTATAGTCAATTCTTTGTATTATGCCATTTATTATATCTTTTTCTTTGTCAATATAACTTTCATAGATAACTTTCCTTTCAGCATCTCTTATATATTGTATAACAATATTTCTTGCTTTTTGAGCTGCTACTCTTGCAAAGTTTTTTGGAGTAACCTTTATCTTAAGTTCCTTACCAATTTTTGCACGTTTATTATGAAATAAAGCTTCTTCTAAGGAAATTTGAGTATTTGGATCAATAACATTTTCTACAACTTCTTTTATAGCTAAAACCTTAGTATCTCCTGTTTCTTCATTTATGCTAATTTCTACATTTGTACTATCATAATTTTCTTCAAAACTTTTTTCTAAAGCTCTTTCAACCGCAGTAATTATTTCTTCTTTTTTTATACCTTTTTCTTTTTCTATTTCATCTAAAGCTCTTATAAATTCTTTATTCATAATTATATTCTAAAACTCTAACCAAATTTTAATTAGGCTTATATCCTTTCTTTTTAATATTATTTTTTCGTTGTTATCATCTGATAATATAATATCACCAGAACTATATTCTTGTAAAATTGCCACATAATCTTTAATTCCATTTATCTTTTTATATAAATGAACTTCAATAATTTGTCCAATATTTCGCCTTAAATCATCATCAGTCTTTAACGGTCTATTTAAATCAGGAGATGAAACTTCAAGATAATAATGTACACTAATAGGATCTAATTCATCTAATCTAGCATCTAAATATCTTGAAACTTTTTCACAATCATCTATATTAATACCATTATCACTATATATATAAAACCTTAAATAATTTTCGCCATTCTCTTTAATAAATTCTATGTCAACTAATTCATACCCCATATCTGTTATATTAGGTTCAAATTCAAGTTTTAATTGTTCAATTAAATTTTTTGACATTATCACTCCTTGTAATGAATAAAGAGTGGACCTCTGTCCACTCTCTAGTAACGCTCTATCTACTAACATTATATCAATTAAATACTATTTAGTCAAATTTACATATTAAAAAAGTCAATTTGATTTGTATCTTGCATGCCATCAAAAACACCTGCATTTTCAAGTGTTTCGACAGCTGTCTTGTTAATTTTAGTTCTATTTATAAAATCTTCTTTAGAAATGAATTCTCCGGATTTTCTAGCTTCTGCAATTCTAATAGCCATTGATTCAGAAATATTTTCCATTGCCATAAGAGGTGCTAAAATAGTATTATCATCAATTACTTCAAATTCTAAAGGATGTGATTTGTATAAATCTACCTTTTCCATCTTTATATCTCTAGCATACATTTCCTCTGCAAGTTCATAACAGTAAAATTCATTATTTATATCAACATTATCTTGAGATTTTAATGTATTTATAAATGAAGTCATATAATCAAGTCCTCTTGAAATATGTGTATATTTAAAATCAGAAATTGCATTTGTAAAATATACAGCATAAAAATATGCTGGATGATGTACCTTAAAATATGCGATTCTAAAACTCATCATAACATATGCCACAGCATGTGCTTTAGGAAACATATATTGTATTTTCTGACATGAGTCAATATACCAGTCAGGCACACTACATTTTTTCATTTCCTTAATCTGATCATCAGATACGCCTTTACCTTTTCTAACTTTTTCCATAATATCAAATGCAAGTTTTTTATCCAATCCTTTTTCTATTAAATAGTTCATAATATCATCACGAGTACATATTGCACTCTTTAAATTACAAATTCCCTGTCTAATTAGTTCTTGAGCATTTCCTAACCATACATCTGTGCCGTGTGATAACCCTGAAATACGTATCAACTCTTCAAATGTTGTAGGTTTAGTATCTGCTAGCATACCACGAACAAAATTTGTACCAAATTCTGGTATTCCAAGAGAACCATCTTTAATATTTGTATATTCATGTTTGATATTAAGTTTATCAGTTGAGCTGAATATGCTCATTGTATCCTTATCATCCAAAGGAACTTTTACAGCATTTACTCCACTTTTATCCGACAATAATCTAATAATAGTTGGAGCATTATGTCCAAGTAAATCAAGCTTTAATAAGTTTTTATCTATTGCATGATAATCAAAATGAGTAGTTATAATTCCAGTTTCTTTTTTATCTGCCGGATATTGCACAGGTGTAAAATCTTCAATATCTTTATTATCAGGTACAATAATAAGACCACCGGCATGCTGTCCCGTTGTTCTTTTAACACCGGTAATATATCTTTTTACTCTATTTATATTTGCATTATCAAGTTGAATTTTTTCATCATCAGGGTAGTATTCTTTATATTTTCTTGCCATACCATATGCAGTTTTTTCAGCAATCGTACCTAAAGTACCAGCTCTAAATACTTTACCGGGTCCAAAGAATTTTTCTGTGTATTTATGGATTTTTGATTGATAAACAGATGCAAAGTTCAAGTCAATATCAGGTTCTTTATCTCCTTCAAATCCTAAGAATACTTCAAATGGAATATCAAAACCTTCTTTAATCATCTTACTACTGCATTTTGGACAAATTTTATCAGGTAAATCAACACCACAAGAATATCTTTCATCTTCGTTAAATTCTACATGTTTACAGTTTTCACATATATAATGTGCAGGAAGAGGATTTACTTCTGTAATATCTGCCATTGTTGCTGCAAAACTTGATCCTACACTACCTCTAGAACCTACTAAATAACCTTGTCTATTAGATTCCCTTACAAGTTCTTGAGCAATTACATATAATGAAGCATATCCATTTCCTATAATAGAATTTAACTCCCTATTTAATCTATTCTCAACTAATTGTGGTAGTGTTTGACCATATATTGCCCTCGCTTTTTCAAACGATTCTGTTTGTAATCTTTCAACAGCTTTTTCTACATTAGGTGGAAATGTACCATCTGCAATAGGCGAAATATTTTCAATCATATTATTTAATTTATATGAATTTGTAACTACAACTTCATAAGCTTTTTCAACGCCTAGATATGAAAATTCATTTAACATTTCCTGAGTATTTTTTAAGTAAAAAGCCCCAGAATTTTCCTGACTTCTCTTTCTTGGATAATTTTTTAATACATTTCTAAAAGGATAGTCTTTTTTATCAATATAGTAAACATCTCCCATAGCAATCGCAGGAATATTTATTATTTCAGCAATTTCTATTAATTTTTTATTAATATTTTTAAGATGATCTTCGTTTCTGATATAACCTCTTTTAATTAAATGATCACTGAAATCAAGAGGAATTAATGAAATAAAATTAAAGAATTTAGCTTCATTTAACAATATTTCATCATCATATCCAAGTGAAATTAAATTAAATAATCTACTTTTATAGTTACCGGTTCCGATCAAAATTCCTTCTCGCAAACTTTCTAAAATATCTAATGGTATACTTGGATTTCTATGATAGTATTCTAAATTTGATTTCGACACTATTATATATAAATTTTTTAATCCTATCTTATTTTGTACATATAATAATCCTTGATATTCTTTATGTTGAGCAACATCAAATGTTGTATCCATTTTATTAATATTTTGATTAAATTTAATATTCAATTCATCGAGTTGTTTTAACATTTTTATAAATACTTCTGCTGTTGCTTTAGCATCATCAGAAGCTCTATGATGGTTTAGTAAATTTACCTTATAATGTTTTGTTAGAGTATCCAATTTATGATTTTTTAAATTAGGATTTAATGCCCTTGAAATATACATTGTATCAGCATAAACAGGCTTAAATTCTAAACCTATTTCACTTGTTTTAGCTAAAATAAATTCAACATCGAATTCTGCATTATGAGCAACTAAAATTGTGTTTTTTGTGAATTCTAAAAATTTAGGTAGAACAATATCAATTGTATCGGCATTTACAACCATATCATTTGTAATACCTGTTAATTCAGTTGTAAATTCACTTAATGGTTCCTTCGGATTTACAAATTCTTCAAAAACTTCTATTATTTCACCATTTCTTATTTTTACTGCACCAAACTCTATAATTTTGTCTGTAAAATTCGACAATCCTGTTGTTTCCAAGTCAAATACAACATAGTCTTTGTTATCAAGAGGTAAATTATAATAATTTCTAAGTATTGTCATCTCTGAATCAATAAAATTAGTTTGCAATCCTAGGTTAAGCTTAATACCATTAGATTTTGCTACTTTATAAATTTCAGGATATGCCTGCACATTAAATAAATCAGATACACCTACATTTTCATGCCCCCAAGTCTTTAATGTTTTAAATAGAGATGAAATATCGACTACAGATTCTGAATTCGTATATTTGGTATGAATATTAAACTCTATCCTTTTTTCTTTTGATAAATCTTGTCTAACAGGTAAAATTGTTTGTTCAATACTTGTAACATTTAATATAGATGATTTTTCCCACTCATCAAATGCATAAATTCCCGATAAAATTACATCCATACCATTTTTAAAATTAGCTAAAAAGTCCTCAATTTTATCACTTCTTACAAATATTTTACATGAAATTGCATAATAGCCATTATCTAAGGAAAACTTAATAAAACAACCGGATTTAACAGTTCTACTTTCAAGATCGTATACTTTTCCTTTAACTTTAACTTTGTTTGTATCATTAACTAAATCCTCTAGTTCGGTAAAATTAGCAGGTATACCTTTTGTAAAACCATAAGAAAACATTTCTCCATTTTCAGAAGCTTTTTTAACTACTTCTTTTTCCTGTTTCCTATCTTCTTTTTCTTTAGCTTTTTTTATCTGTAGTAATATTTCTTCTTCTCTTTTTTTTGCAATTTCTTCAATTACATCTTTATTATCAATGTTATTTTCTAAAAAATCTACTTCTATATCCAACTTTGAAACTTTATCCCTAAATCTTATAAAAATATCTTTAGTCTCATAAAATTGCTTTTGATTAATATGTAATAAAAATATAGTAAATTTCGGATCATTATATTCATATCTCAATGAAGGAAAAACTTCTGAAAAATAGTCAAATATTTCTTTTAATGTAAATAATGATATTTCAATATTTACTTCATAATTTTCCAACACTTTATTAAAATACTTTTTTATATCATCAATATTCACATCTTCCTTCGAAAGAAGCTTTATATTAAGTTCATTTTCAATTTTAAAAAACGAAACTTCATCTAAAAAAAGTTTCGTTTTATTGTTTTTATTATATTCTTCTAAAAATTCGATAAATTGCATTATTACATCCCTCTAAAATAGTGAAATTACATCTTTAATTGTAACTAATAAAATTAGTCCAAGTAAAAATATAAATCCAACGATTGTAATTCTTTCTTCAAATTTTCTATTTATTGGTTTACCAATAATCATTTCACAAATTATAAATAATAATTTAGAGCCATCAAGTGCGGGTATAGGTAATAAATTAAAGAATCCTAAATTGATAGAAATTACTGCAGCAAATATTAGAAATGATTCAAAACCATTATTAACAACTGTGCCTACTTGCTTTATAACACCTACAGGTCCTGATAATTGATTCAATCCTAAAGCACCTGATACTAAACCTCTTAAACCATTCCAAATCTCGCCCATAGTATAGAAGGTCATATAAAATGAATATTTTAAATTACTTAAAATACCTCCTTCTAATACTGGTAAAATACCTATAGATTTTTGTCCATTTTTATCTACTGTATTTAATTCGATAGAAAGTTGTTTATTATCTCTTAAAATTAAAATATTTGCTTTTTGTTTAGAATTTCTTAATTCAGAAACTATTTCCGGAAAAATATTAATATTATTTCCATTTATCTTTAGAATTTTATCTCCGGGTTTAATTTCAGCCATTTGTGCTGGAGAATTATCTAAAACTTTATTTACAATTGTTGAGGGAGTCCCCTTAAATGCGTTAATACCAAAAAATACAATCACTGCAAATAACAAGTTAATTCCCGGTCCTGCTAAAATTGTAATAAATTTTTTCCAAGGTTTAGAATTATTATAACTTCTTTCATCCTCGGAATCACTTTCTTCTCCTTCCATCATGACATAACCTCCAATTGGTAATGCTCTTAATGAATAAAGAGTTTCTTTTCCCTGTTTACTATATATGGATGGTCCCATACCTATTGAAAACTCGTTAACCTTAATACCGGACAATTTCGCACCTGTAAAATGTCCTCCTTCGTGTATTGTAATTAAAAATAAAAACATTAATAATCCAATAATAATATTTATTGCTGTACTCATTATAACCTCAAATTAATAATCATTACGTATACTAAAGGCGCAACAAAGAGTAATGAATCAAATCTATCCATTATACCTCCATGTCCGATTAATATACTTCCATAGTCCTTAATACCTGCTTTTCTTTTTATTAAAGATGCAAATAAATCTCCAATTTGTGAGAAAATTGAAAATATTATAGCGAATCCATATAAAAATAAATCTTGATTTAAATTAAATATATTTATAAAAATATAAGTAAAGACTATACCACCTAAAATTCCACCAAAAGCTCCTTCAACTGTCTTTTTAGGAGAAAGTCTTTCTATCAACTTATGTTTACCAAATAATATACCTATAGCATATGCAAATGTATCTGTAAACGATGGTAATGCATAAGCATATAAAATCCATTTACTATCTCTTAAATTTAATAAAAGAATATAGGGTGCCGTTATATACAAAATTATAAAAATATTTCCTAATATATCATTAATTTTACATTCTTTTTTTAAAATAATAAATGAAAATATAATTACAATCATTAAAATATATAAGCTAAATGTAATCTTTATATCATAAAATAAAGTTGATAAAATAAGAATGCTGTTAAGTATATATAATAGTTTATCTTCGATAACATAGTTTATCTTTTTCAAAGCTTTTGATAATTCAAAAATAGCTATATTTGATAAAATAAGCAATCCACATGTGAGAATAGGATTATTAAAATAAATCATTGCTAATATAATAAATATTAAAATTATACCTGTAATCACACGTTTTAATAAATTACTTTTCATTTAATCCACCAAACCTTCTATTTCTATTTATAAAATTAATAATAGAATCTTTGAATTCTTTTTCTCCATAATCCGGCCAAAATATTTTTGGAAAATCAAATTCAGAATATGCAAGTTGATATAACATAAAATTAGATAAACGCTTCTCTCCACCGGTTCGTATAAGTAAATCCGGATCAGGTATATCTGATGTATATAAATATTTTGATAAAGTTAAATCATCAATATAATCTTCTTTTATCTTTCCCAATCTTACATCATTACATATTTTTTTTATTCCCATAGATATTTCATTTCTAGAACCATAGTTTAGACCAATATTTACTGTTAAACCAGTATTATCCTTAGTTTTATTAATAGCATATTCAACAGCCTTTTTACTTGTGAAAGGCAGCTTACTTATATCCCCCATTAATGTTAATCTTACATTATTTTCAATTAACCTATTTAATTCATTTTTTATAAATGTATTTAATATTGAGAATAAAGTCGACACCTCTATTTGGGGTCTCTTCCAATTTTCAGTAGAAAAAGCGTACAAACTTAAATATTTAATTTCTAATTTTTGTGCAACTTCGATAATTTCAACAACTTTTTGCATTCCTGCACTATGTCCTTTACTTCTATCTAAGCCTCTTTCTTGTGCCCATCTCCCATTACCATCCATTATGATTGCAATGTGATTTAATGAACTATTTTTTATTAATTCAATTAAATTTTTATCATTCATACGCTCCCTACCTATTAAATTATATTGTTAATAATTCTTTTTCTTTTTCTTTTGTAACTTCATCTATTTTCTTTACAAATTCATCAACTAAATCTTGAACTTCTTTTTCTAAAACTTTCTTATCATCTTCTGAGATTTCTTTATCTTTTTCAGCTTTCTTAATGCTATCAATCATATCACGTCTATAATTTCTTATACCTACTTTAGATTGTTCACCTTTAGCCTTAACCTCTTTTACAAGATCTTTACGAGTTGATTCATTTAATTCCGGGAAAGGTAACCTTATAACTTTACCATCATTTGAAGGTGTGATTCCCAATTCAGATGCTAAAATAGATCTTTCAATATTTTTTAATTGAGATACATCCCATGGCTGTATAACTAATAATCTTGCTTCAGGCACTGTAATAGTAGCAGCATTTTTTATAGGTGTCTGTGTTCCATAATAATCAAAATGAATATTTTCTACTAATGATGGGTTTGCTCTACCGGCTCTTATAGAATTTAGATTATCCTTATATCCTTTTAAATGTTGTTCAAAATGTTTTCTTCCATCTTTGATTAAATTATTTATCATTGTCTCCTCCAACAATAGTGCCAATTTTTTCGCCTTTTACAATTTTAACTAAATTTTCAGGATTATCAATACCAAAAACAACTAAAGGCATGTTATTATCCCTACATAATGATGTAGCTGAAGCATCCATAACACCTAAATTTTTAGTTAAAATTTCTTTATATGATAATTCATTATATCTTACTGCATCATCAAATTTATTAGGATCTTTATCGTAAATTGCGTCAGTACCTGTCTTACCAATTAATATTGCATCAGCTCCTATTTCTAAAGCTCTTAATGCTGAAGTTGTATCCGTTGAAAAATATGGATGTCCCGTTCCGGCAGCAAATATAACTACCCTACCTTTTTCTAAATGTCTTATAGCTCTTCTTACAATAAATGGTTCTGCAACTTCATTCATTTGAATAGCTGTTTGAACTCTTGTTTCCAAATTTATCTTTTCTAAGGCAGCTTGTACTCTTAATGCATTCATAACTGTACCCAACATACCTATGTTGTCTGATACAGTTCTGTCCATATCATCTTGATTTCTTCCTCTCCAGAAATTACCGCCACCAACAACAATACCTATTTGTACATTTAAATCATGTACTTCTTTTATAGTTTTAGCAATATTGTTTATTGCATTATCATCCATTCCAAAACCCTTGCCTCCCGCAAGAGCTTCCCCACTTAATTTGATAAGAACTCTTTTGTTAATATACATATTATATCTCCATAAATTTATATACAGTAAAAGAGAACAATTTATGTTCTCTTTTAGTAATCGTGAATATATTATTCGCCTCTCATTTGACTTGCAACTTCTTCAGCAAAGTTTTCTTCTTTCTTTTCGATACCTTCACCTACTTTAAATCTTGCATATTCAACAACTTCTAAAGAACCATTTAATTCTTTTGCTTTATCATTAATTGCTTCTTCTACAGTTTTATCTGCATCTAATACATATATTTGGCTATATAAAGCATATTGAGCATCTATTTGTGTATTATCTTCAAAGAATTTTGAAATTTTACCGGGAACAATTCTATCTAAAATATGTTCCGGTTTACCTTCTGCCAATAATTCTTGTCTAATTAATTCTGTTTCTTGAGCTAAAACGTCATCTGTAATTTGAGCTCTGGATCCATATTTAGGAATATGTCTTAATGGTTTTCCTAATCTTTCATTTTCTTCATTTTGAACTTCTAAAGCACCTTTTAATGCAGCAAGTTCTTTTTCAACAAACTCCGGAGATAATTCTTTATATGAAATATACTCTGGACTCATAGCTGAAATGTGCATTGTCACATTTTGTAATAATTGTTTAGCACCTTCTAATGTTTTTTCACTATCTGCTTTTGCTTTTAATACTACACCATTTGTATTATTGAAGTGTACATATCCTACTATTTCTTCATTTTCTTTTGCCATTAATGTAGAAATTCTTCTTACAACAATATTTTCACCAATATTTGCAATTTGTGTACTCATGTAATCTTTGAAGTTTTGTCCTTCAAATATTGTTTCGTTTAATTCTTCTACTGTTTTAATATTGTTATCAAATACATGTTTAACAATTTTATCTGATAATGCAACAAAGTTATCGTTTTTAGCAACAAAGTCTGTTTGTGTATTAATTTCAATTAAAGTACCTTTTTTGTTATCTTCTGAAACAAGTAATTTTATAATTCCTTCTGCAGCAACTTTTCCTGCTTTTTTAACAGCTTTTGCTGCACCTTTTTCTCTTAGCAAATCAACAGCTTTGTCCATGTCTCCATTTGTTTCTTGTAAAGCTTGTTTGCAATCCATCATACCAGCACCAGTTAAATCTCTTAACTCTTTAACCATTTTTGCAGTAATTTCCATATATCCTCCTAAATTTATTTCTATATATTTATAGGAAGTAGCGGTACTACTTCCTATTAATTTTGCATATTTTATTATTTAAATTATTCTGCAGAATCTTCTTGTATTTCTTCGACAACTTCTTCTACTTCTGATTCTTCAGAAACAAAACTTTCTTCTGATGTATCATTTGATTCACCTTGTCTTCCTTCAATGATTGCATCTGCCATAGCTGCAGTTATTAATTTAACTGATCTAATAGCATCATCATTACCAGGAATTGGATAATCAACATCATCAGGATCACAGTTTGTGTCTATAATACCAACAATTGGAATCCCTAATTTTCTTGCTTCTTTTACAGCAATATTTTCATTTTTAGGATCTACAACAAACATTAAATCTGGTAGACCTGGCATATCTTTAATACCACCTAAGTACTTATTTAATTTTTCTAATTCTCTTTCTAAATTTAATACTTCTTTCTTTGGTAATAAATCAAAAGTACCATCTTCTGACATTCTTTCAATTTCTTCTAATCTTTTGATTGATTTTTTAATTGTATTGTGGTTTGTTAACATACCACCAAGCCATCTTTGTGATACGTAATATTGTCCTGCTCTTTTTGCTTCAAACTCTATAGCGTCTTGAGCTTGTTTTTTTGTACCAACAAATAAAACATTTCCGCCTTCACTAGCAACTTCTCTTATTACATCATAAGCTTCATCAACCTTTTTTACTGTTTTTTGTAAATCAATGATGTAAATTCCATTTCTTTCTGTAAATATAAATTTGCTCATTTTTGGATTCCATCTTCTTGTTTGGTGACCAAAATGAACACCAGCTTCTAATAAAGCTTTCATTGGTATAACTGACATATTTTTCTCCTTGTGTTTTTTATTTGCCTCCATTATCCTTCAATGTCCAACCTTACGGCACACAGACACAAACAAATAATGTGTTTATTTGACTTAAAAAGTATATCATATAATGTGTATTTTATCAAGCTTTATATTATTTTATTATTATAATTTTTTTATTAAAAAAGATGGATTTTAAAATCCATCTAAAAAACTATTTTTTTATTTTACTAATAAGTTTAATTATCCCTTTAAATAAGGAAACATAGTCCGTTGCATTAGTGAAAGTATTTGTAAATCTACTTGCTGTATCTGCCGCAGCAATCCCAACAACTTCAACTGTATCTGATAAATTTGTAGTTATGTTTGATACATTATTTGTTACTTTACTTACATCAGCAAGCGTTGAAGTAATACTTGGTTTTATGTCATTTACAATTTCATCTGTATTAACTAAAATGCTATTAATATTAGTTATAACATCCGGTAAATTTTTTAATGTACCATCTAAGCTTTCTTTATTGTCTTCTAATGTTTTATTGATATTACCAAGTAAATTAGCTAAGGATATAAATACTTTTGCTAAGAATATTAAACAAACTATTGCTGTAATAATAAGAACAAAAATCAATACATCATATAATGTGAAAGATATATTGATAGCGTTATTTGCTAACATATTTCCTCCCTATTATTTTTCTTTTTTTGCTTTTTCTTCTACTTCTTTTGCTTTTTCTTTTGTTTTCTTTGCAGCTTCTTCTACTTTATCCGCTACATCTTTTTTTGCTTCTTTAGCTTTATTTTTACCTTCTTCAACTTTATCTTTTACAGATTTTTTTACATCTTCAAATTGTTCTTCTACATCATCAGAAAAACTTCTCAAATCTGTTAATTTTTCTTCACCAAATTTATTTACTTTATCAACAACTTTATTATAAGTATTAGAAATTTCTTTACCTAATTCTTGAGATTTATCTTTGATAGTTTGACCTGCATCTTGTGCTGCATTTTTAATATCTTTTCTAGTTTCTTTACCTGATTTAGGAGCGAATAATATTCCTGCTGCTGAACCCAATAAAGTTCCTACTGCTAAACCTAATCCCACCTTACCAGCAGTCTCTCTTTTCTTTTGTCTTTCTAGCTCTCTTTGTTTTGCTAAAAAATAATCTTTTATTGACATAAATTTCCTCCCTTTGTTCTAGTAATAAAAAATATATCCACAGGTGACGAATAATTATACCTTCAATATGTGAAGGTGGGCTACCTGTCACCAATTTTTGTAGTCCATTTAAGGCATTACATCAATTTATGAACTCCGGATGCCCTTATAGTTAGTGTAGGTTAATTATAAAATCAACTGTGGATACATATATTATAACAGAAAATATTGCTTTTGAAAAGTAAACTATAATATGTTAATCTTTATATATAATATTCATGGAGGAAAAGATGAAAAAAAAGGTTAATATTTTTTCTAATCTATATAAAATTACAAATGAAATTAGAAAAATTGTTGAAGATGAATTAGTAGCAAATAACTTTATTGTTACCGATGAGTTTGACGAAAATGCTGATTTTAATATAGTTATCGGTGGAGATGGTACGTTTATAAAGGCTGTTCATGATTCTAATTTTTCTGAAATTCCTTTTATAGGTATAAATACCGGTCACCTAGGATTTTATAACGATGTACATCACAATGAAGTAGCAGAAACAATTCAAAAAATAAAAAATAACAACTATTTTATTCATAATTTACGCTATATAGACTGTAAAGTTTCAACAGATGATGATATTTATGAGTTTAATAGCTTAAATGAATTAGTACTAAAAGCAAAATATACCTCTGTATTGCATTTTAATTTGTATGTCGATGATGTAATGTTAGAATCTTTTGCCGGTGATGGCGTAATGTTTTCTACCCCATCCGGCTCAACAGCATATAATTTATCTGCTGGTGGTGCAATTATGTACCAAAGTATTGATGCATTTCAAATAACTCCTTTAGCACCAATAAGATCTGCTTTACATCGTTCACTTGATAAAAGCTTAATTGTTCCGAAAGATACAAAGATTAAACTTATAACAAGAAAAAGAGAAGATACACAATTTGCTCTTGGTATAGATGGATTACATCAGGAAATAGAATCTATAAATTATATCGATATACAACTTTCAAAAAATACTATACAAAAAGTTGTTTTTGATAAAAATTGGTTTTGGAAAAATATTAAAGAAAAATTTATATAAAATTATATATCTTATTTGATTTTGTTCATACTTTTAAGTAAAAAAACTTGTTTAGATTTTCAAATTTTACTTTGATTATCTAAGCAAGTTTTTATTACACATTGTTCTTTTAAAAATATATTTTCATATATGTTTTCATTTTTTTATTTAGATTAATATCATGCGTCACTATTGTTTCAAATTTTCATTTATAAAATCAATAGTCTTTAATGCTATAGGAGCTGCTAAAGTACCTCCCATTTTTTCTGTGTTTTCAATCATAACAACAATTGCATACTCTGGATTTTCTTCACTTGTCATACCAACATACCAAGCATTATTTTTCTCTTTATCCCTTTCAGCAGTACCTGTCTTCCCCGTTAAATATTCACCATTAGATAATCTAAAATCGTTATATTTTCCGGTAGAATATAAATATTTTCTTAATTTAACAGCAATATTTTTTTCAATATTTGATGATAAAATTTTTTGATTTACAAATTCATCTTTCCCGTCCCTTACAATTTTATTTACTATATAAGGTTGATTTACAACTCCATCATTTGCAATTCCCATAGCTATAATCATCATATCCATCGGAGTAACTAATGTGTCACCTTGTCCATATGAAGCATTTGCTTTTTCTAAATCTGAAAGTCCTTGCTTAAATGGAAAATAGGAGTCAATAACTTGAATCGGAAAATTATAATTTTTACCAATTCCAAAATCTTGTAATGTTTTTATAAATAGATCATTATTTATAAACTTTGATTTTTCAAAAAAATATGTGTTAGCTGATACATTTAATGCTTTTTCTAAATCAATATCACCATATCTTTTGCCCTCAAAATTATGAACAGTATACCCTGCAATTGTAGCTTCTCCGGTATCTTTATATTCCAGATCTATTCCACTTCTTAAAAACACAGTAGATGTTAATATCTTAAAAACTGAACCAGGCGTATATTTACCTTGTGTAGCTCTGTTTAGTAGTATACCATCTTTAGAGTTCATTATTTCATCCCAATCTATTTGTATTTGATTTACATTATATGAAGGTTTTGAAACTAATGTCACTATTTCTCCGGTTTTAGGTTTAGTTACAATAACCGTCCCCTTATTTTCTCCTAATAAATCATATACATATCCTTGTAATTTATCATTAATTGTCAAATATATATCATTACCTTTAGCTTTTGATGTCAACATTCCGGAAAGTCTTGTAAATATATCTTCATTATTTCTAATATCTAATAATTCATTATTATATGATTTTTCTATACCATATTTTCCATATTTAACAGTATTGTAACCAATAATATTTGAGTACATAAAACTATAGGTATTCTTTCTATGTAGTCCGTTATTGGTTTCAATAGTTTCTGTAAGGAGTTTTCCATTAACATCATATATTTTTCCTCTTTGAATCTTAGTTTCGTCAGCAGAGTTTCTAGCATTTAATGAACTTTTATTTAATTCATCCGCCTTAAAAAATTCAAAGTATACTAAGTAAATTGCCTGTATTAAAAATAATATAACAATTACAACAAGTAAAAATATTAACTTTTTA
This sequence comes from Helcococcus sp. KG196, assembly GCF_046035495.1. NCBI lineage: Bacteria > Bacillati > Bacillota > Tissierellia > Tissierellales > Peptoniphilaceae > Helcococcus > Helcococcus sp. KG196. Next base: position 82,023 of record NZ_JBFNFI010000001.1, on the reverse strand, counting down.
TCCTTCGAGTTTTTCATATTTATCTCCTGCTCTAGTTGTTAAAAATTGTAATACTCCCAAAAGAATGAAATTAACGATTGTCGAGGACCCCCCATAACTTAAAAAGGGAGTGGTTATTCCTGTAAGGGGAATAAGTTTTAATATCCCACCAAACATGATTAAAGTTTGAAACGCATAAATTAAACCAATATTCATTGAAAGTACACTGTAATAGTCGGATTTAAGCTCCAATGCTACCTTAATTGTTTTATAAAAAATAATAATATAAATCATCAATAAGGCAAACCCCATAAAGATGCCCATTTCTTCAATTACTGCCGCTAAAATATAATCAGTTTCAATAACTGGTACTAAATCTGGACGTCCAAGTCCTATACCTGCACCAAAAAAAGATCCATTTGCAATTGCAAAAAGTCCTTGTATAATTTGATACCCCCTATTGTTATAGTCTTTCCATGGATCTAGCCATATATCAATTCTAACTTTAATATGTGATAAAACTAATGATGCTAAATATATTCCTATTATACCTATAACAATATTTAATATAATAAAAAAATATCTACGTTCAAATATAAACATGGTAGATAAAAATAAACCAAATAATAAAACTGCAGTCCCCAGTTCTCCTTGTATAAAAAACATTCCTGAAAATATATATGTTGCAATTGCTAAGTAATATTTACCTAATCTTTTTGTTTGATATTCTTTAATATTATAATAATAGCTTGCAAGCATAAAAATATATGTTATTTTGGCAAATTCAGATAATTGTATTGTAAATAAACTCCCTACTCTTATCCAGTTTTTTGCACCACCACTCCTAAAGCCTAATGCAAATGTTACTAAAAATGTTAAAAATGTAAGTACAAAATATAATACAAATTTATTTTTAAGAAATTTATCCATATATTTCATTATAAAAAATACGATAAAAAATATAGTAACTCCTAAAAAATACCACATTAAATGTTTATTTGCAGTAGGATTATCCAATCTTATCATTATTATCAAACTAACAGAAAATAATAAATTTACAAGTAATATGAAAGTACTATCTCCTTTAGTAATTTTAGGTACAATGATATTTGTTAAAAAAGTTAAAAAAATAAAAATTAATGAAAAAATAATTGTAATATTTTTCGTATCAGTATTTCTTAATAAAGATAAAAATATACCGACAAATTGAAAAATAAATAAACCAAATATTAGAAAAATATTATAATTTCTTTTTTTTATTTTGTATTGTGCAATACTTCTACTTATATCCATAAAAACTCCTAATTAGATTTTGGGTCTACAAACTCTTCAACAAATTTAATTTTGTACTCACCAATTTCTATTATGTCATCATTAATTAACTGATAGTTTTTGTTTACAAATTCTCCATTTAAAAATGTGCCATTAGAAGAATTTTTATCTACCAAATAATAATTATCTGATGATTTAACTATCTCAGCATGATATTTTGAAATAACATCTCCACTAAGTACTATATCATTATTTAACGCTCTACCAATACTTGTATTATTCTCAAGTAAATAATTTTTTGAAATACCATCTGAATCAACTACTATTATAAAATATTTTTTTATTTTGTCTTTAATATCAATATTTTTTATATCAAGTATAATTAATTTTACAATTATATAAATATAATATAAAACTATAAATATAAATAAAAATTTAAAAATTGACGACAAAATTATATATAAATTAATTTCTCCAACAAAATTAGTAAAAAATATTTTTCTTAATTCATTTAATAAATTCACCATATAAACTCCTTTTTAATTTCTATGATATTATATCAAATAAAAAAGAAAGGGACAATAATTCCCTTTCTTACATTTTCGTAATACTATTTAGTTGATAGAATCTTTGAATTTGCAGCATCAAAAATTGCTTCTACCATTTTATCTCCTTCTTCTTGTGTTTCTGCATTTGAATAAATATATAGTTTAATCTTTGGTTCCGTACCGGAAGGTCTAACCACATACCAAGATCCGTCGGACAAAATATATTTTAATACATTAGATTTTGGTAATCCGGTATTATCATTTTGATAATCAATTACTTCAACCAATTGTTTACCATTAATTTCTTTTATAGGATTTGATCTATAATCATCCATAATTCTACCGATTAACTTTTGTCCATCTAATCCTTCTAAAACAATTGAAATTAATTTTGAGCCATGATAGCCAAATTCTTTATATAATTCTTGTTGAACGTCTAATAAAGATTTACCTTGGGTTTTGAAATATCCAGCCATTTCCATAATCATCATCGCAGAAGAAACAGCATCTTTATCCCTAACATTTGTACCATATGAATACCCAATGCTTTCTTCATATCCAAATACAAATGTTTTTTCCTTTGTCTTATCCCATTCATTTGCCGGAGCATAAATATTTTTAAAACCTGTTAATACATTCATGCTTTCAACGCCATATTTTTTAGCAATTTTATCTGGTAAATCTGAACTTACAATTGATTTAACAATTACAGGGTTTTTAGGCATTTTTTCTTGAGCATCTAATCTTGAAAGAATATAATATGTCAATAATGAACCAATTTCATTACCTGTTAAAAATACATATTCCCCATCTTTATTTCTTACTTCTAAAGCAGTCCTATCTGCATCAGGATCTGTAGCTAATAATAATTCAGCATTTTTTTCTTTACCTAATGCCTCAGCATATTTAAATGCTTTAGGATCTTCTGGATTTGGATATCCAACTGTTGTAAAATCGGGATCAGGCATTTCCTGTTCTTTAACTAAATATAAATTATCAAATCCCCTTGCTTGTAAAATTTTACTTACTAATTCTCTACCTGTACCATTTAATGGTGAATATACAGCCTTGATTGATTTATCAATATTTTCGTCTTCTAAAGATAATGATAAAACATCATTAAAATAGCTTTCGATAACTGAGTCATCAACATATTCAATAATACCTTGTTTAATACCTTCTTCAAAATCAATGGATTTTACATTACTAAAATCACCAATTTCTTGAATATGGCCTAATATTTTATCAGCAATATTATCTAATATTTGAGAACCCTCTTCCCAATATGCTTTATAACCGTTGTATTCTCTTGGATTGTGAGAAGCTGTAATCATAACACCGGAAATTGTTTTTAATTTTCTAATTGTATAAGAAAGAACAGGTGTTGGTGTAATATCTTTATGAATATACACTTTAATTCCATTAGCAGCTAAAACTGAAGCTGTAATTTTCGCAAATTCTCTTGACATATGTCTCACATCATGAGAAATAGCTACTCCTCTTTTCTTTGCTTGTTCACCAAATTCTAAAATAGTATTAGCTAATCCTTGTGATGCTAAAGAAACAGTATATTGATTCATTCTGTTTGTCCCAGCTCCAATTTTACCTCTTAAACCAGCTGTCCCAAATTTTAAATCTTGATAAAATCTATCTTGAATTTCTTCATCATTTCCCTTTAATCCTAATAATTCATCTCTTGTTTTTTGATCAAAAAATTCGTTATTTAACCATTCTTCATATCTTAATTTATAATCCATTTTTACTCCTTCACTAAACTATAGACATTTGTCGAATATCCATCAATACTAAATTCGTTTACGAATTCATCCTTAAATTCATTTTCCCAAATTAGATTTAGTTTATATATTTTACCTAAATTAATAGATAAACTTTCTCTATTTTTTGAAAAATTATGAATTATCAAATATTTTTTATCTTCTTTCTTTATTGTAAACGCAATCACAGAATCTTTCAACCCATTTATAAAAGTTAAATTGTTTCTTACATCTTCAGCAGTTGTATAATTGAATATACCTAATCTTTTACGTAATTCAATTAAATTTTTAATTTTTAAAAATATGTCATAATTTTTTTCCTTTAGTGACCAATCTATACCATTAATATTACTTGGTGATGCATATGAATTATGATCCATATATTTTGTTCTCAAAAATGAGTTTCCTGAATGGAAAAATGGTATTCCTTGTGCTGTCATTATTATAGAAAATGCCATATATGTTAAATCCTTAATATCTTCTTGTTCCACATTTGATTTTAAAAGTTTATCATAAAATATTAGGTTATCATGTGCATTAAAGTAATTTATACTTTCAATAGGATTTGCAAATGATGAAGCATCATTTGCATCGAATCCAATAGAACCCATTAGACCATTTTTTATATTCTTCTTTAGATAATATTCACCTTGAATGTATCCCTTTACACTACCATCATTATCACCTTTAATACTATCTCTAATGAAAGGATTAAATATTGCAAATTTTTTATCTTTTTGTGCTCCTATAACAATTTGCTTATCATAAGGAAGTGGTGAAGGTAAGGCCATCCATGGCTCCCCATAAATTAAAATATTAGGATTAATTTCTCTTAATTTTTCTATAGCTAACATAATTGTATCTATATCAGTTAATGCCATTAAATCGAATCTAAATCCATCAATTTTATATTCTCTTGCTAAATAACAAAGGGATTCTACTATGAATTTTCTAACCATTGGTCTCTCAGATGCTAACTCATTTCCACATCCTGAACCATTTGTAAAATTACCATTTTCGGATCTATAATAATACATCGGCTCAATAATATTAAACGGAGAATCACTTGTTCTAAAAGTATGATTATATACAACATCCATTACAATAGACATTCCATTTTCATGATAATTTTTAATTAATGTCTTAAATTCTCTTATTCTACTATATGGATCATTTGGATTTGTTGAAAAAGATCCTTCGATATTGTTATATAACTCTTGATCATATCCCCAATTATAGTTTTTAGGATATTTCGATAAAGGTTTTAATTCATTAACAGTTAAATAATCTGTTACAGGTAATAAATGTATATGAGTAACACCCAACTCCTTAAAATGGTCTAATCCCGTTGAAACATTATTATACTTTGTACCTGTTTGCGCAGCACCTAAAAATAATCCTCTATTTTCTGCTCCGGAATTTTCATTAATGGAAATATCGGCAATATGTGTTTCTACAATTATAGCCTTATCCTTATCATTAAAAGGTATTTTATGTTCTATAAAACCTTCTGGATTTGATTTTGATAAATCAATTATTGCTGTTCTTTTACTATTTGCAGAGCTTGCAAATGAATAAGGATCAGCAACTTCCATTCCATCAATTAAAAATGTGTAAAATTTACCTTCCATATTTCCATCTAATATTATCTCAAAAACATTATTTTCATCTTTGATCATATTAAATTCAGTTTTTGATTGAGTACTATAAGAATCATATAAACATAATGTAATAGATTCTCTAGAAGGAGACCATACTCTAATAATTGATTTTTCAGGACTATAAGATAATCCAAGTTTAGTTTCTAACAGTTCATTATTTATTTCAAACATTTAATTCTCCAATATTTCGTTATATTTTTTTAAGAATGATTTATCATCAATCTTTATTGTATTTTTACAATCATTTACTCTAGTTTGATACCATTGATAAGTATTTGTATAATCATCAATTGATTTTTCAATTACAGAAACATATTCAAATAAATCTTTAAATATATGATTCTCATCATTAAAATAATATATTGAATTATATATTTTATTAATATCGTAAGGAAATGTCTCTTTAGGCAAATATCTATAAAAATTAAACATATCTTCTATTTCTTTATTTTGATTTAAAAATTCAAATAGATTATAATTATTTTTTGTTAAAACGGTTTCATAATTATCCCCAAACATATATTTACTAATTTGATTTTCATCTATACATATATTTTGATAATTACTTCTACATGTTAAAAATGCCGCTCCGGTAGATAACGACTTAAATATAAATACATCTTTTAATTGCATTGATAATAATTCAAGACTTTGATATATATCTGCCGCCGGTATAACAACACTTGACTTAGTTAAGTTATAATTTTCTATAAATACAATTTTTATTTTATCTTTTATAAACAAATCATTATTTATCTGATTTGCAAGTGCATTTATAAACTTAATATTTTCTTTTGTAAAATAATAATTTGGATAAGACTTTCCACCAAAGAAATAAGTTCTTTCAGCTATGCTAAGATTTGGATTTTTCTTTAATCTATAATATAAAAGAGCTATACCTAAGGCGGATAAAATCTGCCTTTTATATTCATGAAAAACTCCCATATTCATCACAAAAGCAGAATCAACATTAATTAGATTTTTATCAATATCTAAATACTCTAATAATTTCCATTTATTTTCATACTTTAATTTTTTAAGTTTTTCAGGTGTTAATTCTAAAATATTATTTTCATTAATATCCTTATCATAATAAATCTCTTTTAAATACTGATTTGTATCATAATTAAAATCAATAGTTTTAATTTTGTAATTATAAAAATCATAATATTCTTTCATAAATTTATACTTAATTAATTCTATATGTGAACCATTTAATGTTATGATATTTTTTGAAATATAATATGCAATATTAATCATACATACATATCCATCTCTAATAATTATCAATGGTAAATTGAATTTTTCATTATTTAAAAATTCATCTTTAATATGTTTATCCAACATATAAATAATATCTAAAATATTTGGACAAATTTCATTAATTAATTTCAAATCCCAACTTTCAAATGTTTCAGGTAAAAGTGAATGTTGAAAAAATATAAAAGTTTTTTTAGCAATTTCCAAAGAATTTTCAAAAGTTAATTTATGTTTATTTATTAATACATCAATAAAAACAAGAATTGACATTACAGGATGAATATCGTGAATCTGAATTTTAACATGTTTATATATATTATATACTTCATCATCTACATATTTTTTATATTTTTTAAAAATATCCTGAATTGAAGAGCTTGCAAAGAAATATTCTTGTCTTAATCTAAGTTTTTTCCCTTCAATATTACTTTCAATAGGATACAAAAATTCAACAATTGAATTTGCCCTATTAATATCTTTATATGCATCTTCAATATCCCCATTTGAAAATTTCTTGAAATCTAAATCATTTATTGAAAAACTTTTCCATAATCTCAAGGTGTTTACATGATTTCCATCATTTGATAATAGAGGAATATCATATGGGATAGCTTTAACAGCATAATCCTTAAAATTAACATAATGACTAAATCCCTTTTCATGCTCCCAAGGATTTTTATTTACTTTCCAATCATCAGGTTTTTCAATTTGTTCACCATTAACAATTTCCTGTTTAAGCATTCCCCTTCTATACCTTAATCCATAAGCATAAATATTATGCTTTTCACTAGCAAATAAATCTAGCATTGCACCGGAAGTTATGCCTAAATCACCAAAACCTAATGCAAACTCAATATCTTCATCCTTTATATCTTCAAAATTTAAGTTATGTTTTTTAAATAATTCTTTTACCTCATTTAGTAAATCCAGTTTTATTAGATTTTTTAATAATTGATTACCAAATGAATATTCAAATGATAAAAGATAGACCTGTTTGTCTTTTCTGGCACAAGCATAAGACTCAAACCATTTTTTTCCAATAATTTGTCTTACGCTATTTGCAAGAGATGTAAATAATTCTCCATCCCTTGCACAATCAAATTGTTTAGCAAATAATTCATATAAATTATCCTGAATTCTTTGCTCAATATCACTTATATCTCTCACTATAAACTCCTATACAATGATATATATTCATCACATGATTTATCCCAATCATAGTTAGAATTCATTGCATTTTTTACTAATTTTTTTAAATCTTTTTTATTATTATAATATAAATTAATCGCTTCTTTAGTCTTAAATAATAACTCATGAGCATTTATATTTGAAAATGTAAATCCTGTTCCATCTCCGGTAAATTTGTTATATGGTATTACAGTATCTTTTAGTCCTCCTGTTTCTCGTACGATTGGTAAAGAACCATATCTCAAAGCTATTAATTGAGATATGCCACAGGGCTCAAAAATAGACGGCATCATATAAAAGTCACTCGCTGCATATATCATATTCGCCTCTTTTGTGTCAAAATATATTCTTGCAGCAACTTTTTCAGGATATTTGTATTCAAAATACTTAAACATTTCTTGGTATTCATACTCACCGGTACCCAAAATTACAAATTGTATATCTTCTTGAATCAATTCTTCAAATATATATCTTAAAAGATCAATACCTTTCATTTGTGCAAGTCTGGTAACCATGGCAATTAAAGGAACATCCTTTCTAACCGGAAGTCCAAATCTCTTTTGCAAAAATATTTTATTTAATACCTTATTTTCAATTGTACTATAATCATAATTTTTAAAAATAATTTTATCTGTTTTAGGATTCCAAACATCAAAGTCTAATCCATTTATAATCCCGGATAATTTATATGAGTAATGATTTATCACTCCTTCTAATCTTTCTCCAAAGAAATCATATTTTATTTCTTCAGCATAAGTTTTAGATACGGTATTAAATTTTGTAGAATGAATTATACCTGCCTTCATGAAGTTAATGCCGAAATCAAATTCCAAATCATTATAACTCAAATATTTTCCAGGTAGTCCAGTCAAAAAGAAAATGCTTCTATCAAACTGACCTTGATATTTTATATTATGTATTGTGTACAATGTCTTTACATCATTATAAAAATCGTCACCTTGTCTAAAATCATTTACATATACCGAAACTAAACCTGAATGCCAATCATTAGAATGAATCACATCACACCTGAAGTTTAAATATTTTGGTAATATAACACTAGCCTTCGAGAAAAATATAAATCTTTCATAATCATCATTTTCACCATAAATATTATTTCTCTTAAAATAGTCCTCATTATCTAAAAAATAAAAAATAACGCCATCATATATTAGTTCAAATACACCACAGTATTTATGTTTCCAAGAAAAATCGACGTAGTAATATCCAATATATTTCATTCTTTTTCTAAATTCTTCATTAATCTTAGAATACAATGGTAAAACAACTCTTATATCATGTCCTTTTTTTCTTATAGCTTTAGGTAATGATCCTGCAACATCTGCTAATCCTCCTGTTTTAATAAAAGGAGTAGACTCACTTGTTACATATAATATTTTCATTTATTTCTCCAATACTGTTTTTTTAGGTACTACATAAGGATTATTTTTCGTTCCTTGTACAAATACATTTTCTTTAATTACACTAAATTTATCAACTATTGTATTTACAACAATTGCTCCTTCTTCAATTACAGCACCTTGAAATAAAATTGAATTTTTTACAATGGCATTTTTACCAACTTTTACCCCTCTAAATATCACAGAATTAGTCACTTCCCCTTCTAAGATACATCCATTGGCTATTACTGAATTATTTACTTTGTTTCCCTCCATATATAATGTTGAAGGCTCATCTTTATTTTTAGTCAATATACCTGCTCCCATTAAAAACAAATCTGTATATATACCTGTTTTAATTAAATTAAGATTTGCCTCATAAAATGTATTTAAATCTCTAACATATTCAACATGTGATTTAATCTCAAATAGTCCAATATTCAAATGTTTTTTATTATTCATTATAGCTTGTGATAATGTTGCAGCATTATCTTTTTCATGAGCATCAGTTATCACTTTTTTAAAAATAGATTTTTTTATTAAAATATGATCCATAAATAAATTAAATACATTTTCAGTACCTAAATTTACACCAATATTTTGTATTTTATTATTTTTATCTAAAATAACTTTTCTTGCATTTAGATACCTTCCTTCTGTATCTTCCTGTTTTCTATATAAAAACATTACATCATAATTATTTTCAATAAATTCATCATATGCTGCACTAACATCAATTTTTGAAATTACCATAGGATTAGCAATATATATATTTTCACATTTACTCTCATCAACAAATGTAAGAGAATTTAAATATGATGTTATTCTTTTATTTCTACTTTCATATTCATTTATTGATGGAGAATTAATGACTAAACCATTTTCTCTTTTAGCCATTTCCCAATGTTTTCCATTACCAACATGATCTAAGGTTGATCTGATATGTTTTCCACCATGCAACAAAACTTTAGTTACACCGTGTTCTGATAAATTAGATAATGTAATATCTATAACTCTATATCTAGCACCAAAAGGAAGCATATAATCTGGTCTAGTATTTAATAAAGAGCCGTAAGGGGTTGTTTCAAGCCCTGATTTAATTATTGCCATTAGATTTTTCATACATATCTCCTACTCTTCAGAAATTCCATCTTCTGATACTAAATATACCTTATCAGAATTTAATTCACCTATTACTGTATCTTCAGATATTTCTATATCATTATTGATAACAGCGTTAAATACCTTGGCACCACTTTTCACTATTACACCAGGCAATAGTACAGAATTGCACACTTTGGCTCCATCTTCAATTGTAACCTGATCAAATAAAACGGAATTTGTTACACTACCTAAAACTTGACAAGCTTCATTTACTAAAGTATTTGAAACTGATGCATCTTTTCCTATAAAATGAGGAGGTAAATTTTTAGATGTTGTGTGAATTCTCCAAGATGTATCATATATATCTAATTCATTATCTGATTTTATTAAATCTAAATTTGCTTCCCAATATGATCTGACAGTCCCTACATCTTTCCAATATCCATTAAATCTATATGCTGACATTTTCTTATTTTCACTTAGCAATTCCGGTATAATATCTTTACCAAAATCATAAGTAGAATTTTCTTTTTTATAGTCTTCAATAAGAGCTTTTCTTAGAACATCCCATGTAAATATATAAATTCCCATAGATGCTAAATTACTTTTAGGTTTTTTAGGCTTTTCTTCAAATTCTATAATATAATCATTTTCATCAGTATTCATAATACCAAATCTTGAAGCTTCCTGCCAATCAACCTCCATAACAGCGATAGTTACATCTGATTTATTTTGTATATGATGTTTTAACATTTTATCATAATCCATTTTATAAATATGGTCTCCCGATAAAATCAACACATAATCAGGAGAAATATTGTCTAAATAGTCAATGTTTTCATAAATCGCATTAGCTGTACCTTTATACCATCTACCACCTTTTTCTGTAAAATACGGTGATAATATTTTTAATCCACCCTTTAATCTGTCATAATCCCATGCTTGCCCTAAACCAATATGTTCATTTAAATAAAAATGCTTATATTGAGTTAAAATTCCAATATTATCAATTCCGGAATTTGCTGCATTTGAAATTGCAAAATCAATTATTTTGTATTTCCCACCAAAAGGAACAGCAGGTTTTGCGGTATTAGATGTAAGAGATTTAAGTCTACTTCCCTGTCCTCCAGCTAAAAGCATAGCTACCATGTTATGTTTCTTGCTCATTTTATCCTCCTATTTGTTTTTTGCTTAATTTTACAAAAAGTGCTTGATAAGGCGGTAAATCTATATCAATCGAATATGGTTTACCATGTATTGAATAATCAATACTATACAATGGTGTATTTCTTTGAACTTCACCACCGAAATTTTTATGTGCAGAATTTAGTACAATTTTATAAATTCCCTTATGATCGACACCATATCTATATTTATGTCTATATACTGGAGAAAAATTAAAGAAACATAATATTTTATTATTTTCTCTATCTATTCTTTCAAAAGCAATTATATTTTCATCAGCGTTTTCAAATTCAATCCAATTATATCCATCGTATGAATCATCAATTTGATGTAGAGCTTTCTCATCTTTATAAACTTGATTTAGTTTTTTTACAAATTCTTGTAATTGTACATGTTTTTCATAATTCAATACAGACCATGATAATTCTTTATTTTCATTCCATTCTTCAAAAGTGCCAATTTCATCTCCCATAAACATTAATTTCTTACCAGGATGTGCATATTGATATGCATACAAGGCTCTTAATGCCCTAAATTTTGTATCATAGTCCCCAGGCATTTTATTAATCATAGATTTTTTTAAATGAACAACCTCATCATGTGAAAATGGTAGAATATAATTTTCACTAAAGCAATATGTTATTGAAAATGTCAATTTATCGTGATGATATTTTCTAAACGCAGGATCTTTTTCCATATAATATAAAGTATCATTCATCCATCCCATATTCCATTTATAATCAAAACCTAAACCATCAGCATAAACAGGTTTTGTTAAATTAGGAAATGCTGTCGATTCTTCAGCAATCATTATTGTATCTGAATGATATAAATGTACAACAGAATTTAATTCTTTAACGAATTCAATTGCCTCTAAATTTTCATGTCCACCATATTCATTAACTAAGTTTTTACCACCATAGTTTAAATAAAGCATAGCAGAAACGGCATCTACCCTTAATCCATCAATATGGAAATATTTTAATAAGAATAATGCTGACGAAATTAAAAAATTCTTTACTTGTTGTTTGTAAAAATCAAAATAAAGTGTTCCCCATCCTTCTACGGCAGATCTGTATTCATCATTTTTTTCAAATACTTCACTACCATCAAACTTACTCAAACCATGAGCATCTCTTGTAAAATGAACAGGAACCCAATCCAATATTACAGAAATTCCTCTCTTGTGAAATTCGTCTACAAGTCTCATAAAACCTTTAGGATCACCATATCTTGATGTAATCGAAAAGTATCCGGTAACTTGATATCCCCATGATCCATCAAAAGGATATTCTGTTAATGGCATAATTTCAACATGTGTAAATCCCATATTTTTAACATAATCGGGTAAAACCTTACATAAATCATCATATGAATAATAGTTATTATCAAAATGTCTCATCCATGAACCAAGATGCAGTTCATAAATTGACATTGCTTCATGTAAATGATCTTTCTTCATCCTATTTTTCATAAATTTATTATCAGACCACTTGTATCCATTTATATCATATATTTTACTTGCTGTAGCTGGTCTAAATTCCGAATAAAAAGCATATGGATCAGATTTTTCTATTTCACGAAAATCTTGAGTAATAATTCTATATTTGTAATTATTATATTCATAAAAATTCTCAATACATACATTCCATATCCCTGAATTATTTATATTTTTCATGGGAATATTATTAGCATTCCAGTCATTAAAATCACCAATTAAAAAAACTTCTCTAGCTCTTGGGGCATAAACTGTAAAGCTTGTCATTGTTTTTCTTTTTAATTTATACTTATGACAACCCATAAATTCATATGATTCATAATTTTTTCCTTCATTAAAAAGATAAATCGACTCATCTAAGTCATTTCTATAATATAAATTTTTATATAATTCAGCCATCTTTTAACCTTCCTTTAATGCATTTGCAATAGCTTTTGTGACTGAAGGTATAAATTGTTTTTTTCTTGATAATAGTCCTTTTACCATATATCCATTTTCATCGAAATCAACTCCAAATTCGTTTGAAACAGAATCATTAAATCCGCCAACAGTAAATACTAATGATTGTTCATTAAATATATCTGTTATGAATAATGCAAAGAAATTTAATCTTTCTTTTTCCTTGATTTCTTCCATTTCAAATTTAATATCTTTTATAAACTTATTAACTGAGGATAAATTAGTTGTAAATGCTTGAGAAACTCTTGCTTGTTGCCCTTGAATTTCAAATCTCTTTGAATCTGTCATTAATATGCCTTTAGCACTTTGGCCTTCTAATGATGTACCTGCAGCAAACATTTCCTCAGCATATTTTTCTAAATCAACTTCAGCAATTTCAGCTAATTCACGTAATATTTTTTTATCTGTTTCAGTTGTGGTAGGCGATCTAAAAAGTAATGTATCAGATGTAATAGCTGAGACCATTAATCCTGCAATCTCTTTTGATGGAACAATACCATTTTCTTTATACATCATTGCTAATATTGTACATGTACAACCTACTGGCATGTTTCTAAAATAAACAGGTGAACTTGTTGTAATATTTGCAACTCTGTGATGGTCAATTATCTCTAATATTTCCACATTTTCTCTGTCATCAATAGATTGGTTGCTTTCATTGTGATCAACTAAAATTAATTTTTTCTTCTTATCATAAAGTAAATTATTTCTATTTAATTGCCCTATAACTCTCATTTGTTCATCAACAACAGGAAAGTTTCTATATCTTGTATTTTTTACTTTTCTACTTACATCTTCTAAATATTCTTCCGGTGAAAATGAAAGCAAATTATCCTTTGTCATTACATAAGATACCGGAATCGCTTGTGGTATTAGTCTTGCAACCATAAATGAGTTATATCTTGTTTGTAAAACAATCACATTATTTTCTATTGCTTTTTCCAACAAATCCTTTTGCATTCTATGACCAGAAGTTACAATGATAATTCCGGCTTTTCTCTCAATAGCTTCCAATTGTGACAAACGTCTATTTCCAACAATAAGTATATCGCCCTCATGCACATGACCTTCATCATCAACTTCAGAAGCATAGACTAACATTCTTCCATTGTATTTATTTGGATTTTCTGGCATATGAATAATATCCCCGGCTATAGTTTCAACAATATTTTCAACTTTAGTATTTGCTCTCCACAATATTTCATCATCCCAAACATCCATATATGCTTTTGTTAAATTTGAAAGGGTAACAATACCTTTTAATGTATCATTTTCATCAACTACAGGTAAAAATGAAATATTTCTAGGTTGTAAATGATTTGCAGCCTGATATATAGAAATATCTTCTTTTACTGTAAGAGGTTTACTCAAACCTAAATCTCCAATAGTTTGCTTTAAATTTTTAACAAAGATAGGAGCTTTTTGTCCCCATCTTTCAATAACCCACTTAGACTCTAAATTTAACTCACCAAGTCTAATAGGAATATATTCATTTTCTTTATCAATTTTATTTTTTAAATCTGCATAAACAAGTGCAGATGCTATAGAATCAGTATCTGGATTTTTATGTCCAGTTATATAAATTTTTTCCTTCATAAACTACTCCTTATATATAAATATTAACATAAATTACAGTCCTAAACAATTGATTTTTAGCATAACTATATAAGCATTTGTTAATATTTTTAGCATTAATCTTAAAATTATTTATATAGCATATTTAATTATTTTTTACATAAAAACAGAAATTCTGTAACAAAATAGTTTCTAAATAAATAGTATTAATGAATAAAATATTCATTTTACCACATATAATCTATGAAAATTATACCCCAATACTTTAATTATTAAATAATACTTCCTGATAAATTTCGGATTTTTGGTTTTATTTTATTTAAGCTACAATGCCAAAGATAAAACCATTAGTTTTATTTTCGGATTTTTGGTTCTATTTTACTTAAGCTACAATACCAAAGATAAAACCATTAGTTTTATTTTCAGGTTTTTGGTTCTATTTTACTTAAGCTACAATACCAAAGATAAAACCATTAGTTTTATTTTCAGGTTTTTGGTTCTATTTTACTTAAGCTACAATACCAAAGATAAAACCATTAGTTTTATTTTCGGGTTTTTGGTTCTATTTTACTTAAGCTACAATACCAAAGATAAAACCATTAGTTTTATTTTCGGGTTTTTAGTTCTATTTTACTTATGGTATAGTAGCAAAAAGACTAAAAATAAATCATTAATTACTAGGAAACTTAAAAAAATTAAAAAATTAAAAGAGAATTAGAAATTTTAGTCTCTAATTCTCTTAATATGTTACCTTAATACTTTGTTAATGCTACTTGTGTTTTATAGCTATTTGACAAGAAAGTGTAAAGTAAAATTTTTAATTACTTTTCTATTGCCTTTTTCAAATTAATCTTCACCATTTAACTTTAATGCTTGCTTAAATACATTTTCACCATTCATTAAGCCATAGTCTTGCATTGGGATAACATCCATTTTTAAATTTGGATATTTTATTTTAAATTTATCTAAAACAAATCTTACTTGTGGTCCAAATAAAACTACTTCTATTTTTTCATTTTCAATAACTCTATCTGCCGCATCTATAGCTACAGCTTCAATTTTTGTATCAAAATTATTTTCTATTGCGTATTTTTTCATTTTTGATACCAGTAAACTAGTACTCATACCAGCACTGCATACTAATAAAATTTTTTTCATATTAAAGTTCCTTTCAATTTATAGCCTTATATAATTCTACTATTTCCACAGCTAAATCTCTAATTGCCATTGACATCATAAGATGGTCTTGTGCATGAACCATAAGTAAGTTTAATTCAACTGTTGAACCCTCTATTTCTTTTTTTATTAATTTTGTTTGTATATTATGTGCATTTAAGAAACTTTCCTTTGCTAGGTCCAGTACTTCATACGCTTTTTCAAAATTACCTTTTTTTGCTTCAAAAATAGCTTCCATAGCATAAGATTTAGCCATTCCACTATTTGCTATCAATTGAGTAATTTCATCTTCATATTTCATAGCACCTCCTTTAATTTTTAATAATTTATAATTTCAGAATTAATATTTTTTTCTATAACATCTAATTGTTTATTTAATCGTTTTTTTATTTTTGATTTTAATAAAAATTCCATAAACTTTTGATTCCAATTATTAAAAATTTTATCACTTATAAATTCTTCAGTATAAATCAAAAATGTATCATTTTCATCTATTTCTTGCAATTTATAATTTATAATATATTTTCCCCTAGATGTATAAATTGTTGTTTCAAATTCATTATTTTCATTTAATTTTGTAATTACAGCTTTATTAAATATATATTTTCCATTAAACCATATTTTTTTTATATATGAAAATCCTTCAGAAATATTTGATTTTGATATATCAATATTATTAAATTTAAGTTCTTCATAAAATAATCTCATTATAGTTATAAATAAATCTGAAGTATTACTTTTTATTTTTTTTTTCATTTTCATTATCTTTAATCCTTTTATTTTTACTATACATTATAAAAGCAATAATTAAAATACATAATCCCATAAATATAGTTATTATCTTATATTTTTCATAAGGTGAAATTAAAATTAATATAAACCCAAAAGTAAATAGACTTAAAATCCATTTTTGCTTATTATTAAATTTCATATTTATTATTCATCTTATTTGCTAATAATACAAAAGGAGTATAAATCATAACAGCAAGTACAATTAAAAGTAACGAAACTATTGCTGCTAACCAATCTCCACCTGTAGCTAAAAACGCATATATCCCAGGAGGCAAAATCCAAGGAACAGCTGCTAATACAGGTCTAATTACTCCTAAAGATGTCAATGTATATGCTATTGATACTGCCAATGGTGGAACTATTAACCATGGAATAGCATATATTGGATTTAAAACTATTGGGATACCAAAAGTTATTGGTTCATTAATATTAAATATACCCATAGGAGCACTTAATTTTGCTATAGCTCTTGAATCATCTCTTTTAGAAAAAATAAATATAGCAATTATAAGTGCAATAGTTATACCAGAACCCCCCATTTGTCCAAATGCATCGAATGACCCTCTTGTCCATAAGTATGGTAAATCTTTAATACCTTCAACTCCATATTTTAAATAATGTTCTGCATTTGCTGTAGTTGCTGGTAAATAAATTCCATCCATAATTGGAGCAAGAACATTATGTCCATGTATCCCAAAGAACCAAAATAGTTGTACTAAAAATGAAAGTAAAATTACCGAAAATATACCTTGTGATAAGCTCATCAGAGGGATTTGTATATATTTTGCAATAATATCATTTAATACCATTCCTGTATAATTAGTCAATAAGAATGACAATACAGCACTCAAATAAATAGAGATAACTGATGGTATAATTGCTGCAAAAGCTTTTGATACAGCTGGAGGAACAGTATCTGGTAATTTTATAATTAAATTTGCTTTCATTAATTTAATATAAATCATTGTAAAGATAAGTCCTACTATCAAAGCTGTAAATAATGCAGCTGATCCTATATGATTTAAGCTAATAAATCCCCATGAAGAAACAATTCCTTTTACACCTTTTACTTCTGCTTCAAATGTAGCTACCTGTGGTAAAAATACAACAAAAGAAGATAAAGATACTATAGCACCTGCTATAGGGTTTACTTCATAATCTTTAGATAAATGATATCCAAATGAGACTATAAACGCAAATGAGATTATTGCGAATGATGCAAACCATACTATACCATTTATATTTATTAACCATTGCATGTTTTGAACAAATCCTGTCCAACCTGCTGCAGTTGGTAAATCCCTAAAAAATACATTTAATAGAACTGCTACAGAACCAACCATTGTTAATGGCATTATTGCTATAAACGAATCTCTTATTGCAACTAAATGTCTTTGTTGACCAATTTTAGTTGCAACTGGAATAAAATACTTTTCCATCCATGCGATTAATTTATTCATATTTTCCTCCTATCATGAATATTTGTAATATTAAGGAAATCGCTTCCTTGCTTTGATAATATCATAATAGTTAAATAATATTAATTCAGACATTTTCCATTTCTTTTGAAAATGTCTGAATTAGTACTATTTATTAAAATTATTATATACAAATCAAAATTTTACATTCACCTTGATATCAAATCTATTATCTCTTCTTTAGACTTAGATTTTATTATTCTCTCAACGCTTTCTTTTCTATCAATTAATTCAAGTAATAATCTATACATTTCTTCAAATCTTTCCTCTGAGTTTTTTTCAACATTAAGAATTATGACTACTTGCACCTTCTTTCCTGACCAATTTATTGTTTTTTTTAATACACCCATTGTTAAAAATGTTTCATTAGAAATTGGTTCAAATGGATGAGGGACAGCAACTAAATTACCAAAAGCTGTTGATATAATATTTTCCCTCTTCATTATATTTTCATAAAGTGTATCTGGTGTTTTTCCTTTTTTTACAATTTCATCAGATAAAAATCTAATTACATCCTCCTTATTTTCAAAATCAAGACCTAAATATATATTCTCTTTTTTCAAATACTTTGTACACTTTTTATTGTTACTTTTTTTATAAATAAAATTTTTTATATCTTCAAAATTTGACTCTCCTAAAATATCATATATAAAAATAATAGGCACATCTAAATCCATAGAAAAGGGAACTGTGCTTATTATTAAATCCAAATTTTCATTTATATAATTTTTAATATTATATAATTCAGTAGTATCTACAATCTCCAATTGATTTGAAAAAATTGAATCTAATTTATATTTAAGTAATCTTGAACTGCCTATTCCTGTAGTACATACGAGTAATGTTCTAATAGGTTTTATATTTAATTTTGCTCTTTCAATTGCAGCTCCTAAATGAATTGCAATATAACCAAGTTCATCTTCGTTAAATATAATACCTGTTTTTTTATATATAACATCTGACGCAATTGATGATGCTTCATAAACAAATGGATAATTTATTTTTATAGATGATAACAATGGATTTCTAATATTCATATTGTTTTTATATCTATATATTGCAGGTTTTAAATGTAATGCTATTGAAGCTAAAAGTTCCTTATCTTCTAACAAATCATACCTTAAAACTTTTTCTACCTCTTTTACAATTTCAAAAGCTAGTTCTTTTATTTTTTCATCTTCATCTAAAATTTTATTATTTTTATTGTTATTTATTATTAATTTTGTACCAAGCAAATGCATTGTAATATAGTAAACTTCATCCATTGGAAATTCAATATTAAATTTTGACTCTAAATCTTCTACAATTTTTTCAGCTATATGAAATTCATTACTATTTTCAATATCAATTTCAATATTATTATTAAAATATTGATTTATAGATATTCTTTTTATTGCTATGGCAATATGAACCACTAAATTATTAAGAGCAATATCTGAAAGTTTAAGATTTGATTCGGTAATATTTTTTATAACAATGTTATATATTTCATTAAGATTATTCTTATCAAAAAATTTTGAGTTATTAGTAAATCTTTTATAAAAATTCTTATTTATATCATAAATTATTGTTGATATAGCATTTCTTATAGCATTTTCTGACCCGATTATCTTCATTCCATAGTTGGGCTTTATATCAAAATCTAAATTATATTTATTTAACATTTTTCTTGTTTCTTTCATATCATTTTGAATAGTAGATCTTGAAATATACATAGTATCCATTAAATCTTCTAATTTAATATATTTATTTGAAAATAAAAATTTTAAGGCAATATATGCTATTCTATTTTTTGGTTCAGAATAATCAAATTCAAAATTTAGTAATTCCTGTTTTTCAAACTTTTCATATAATTCTTTATTTTGCATAAAAATTTTATACAAGCCGTTTGAATCTTTATTAATTTCAGCATTAAATTTTTCTAAATTTTCATTAATTGATTTTATATCATTTCTAATCGTTCTTTCAGTAACATTCTGTTTTTTTGCAATCTGAGAAATATCCATAGGATTATTTTTTAATTCTATAAGTATCTTCTTTTGACGTTGAATCATTTTTCCTCCATATTTATTAAAACATTGACTTTATAATACTTATATCATTTAATAAAATTTCAATTTCAATTTTTGATAAATACTTTTTTCCAAAAATAAATTTAGTTTTTATTCTCGAAAAAATCTGATCTAGTAAATCTTTATTTCTTTCCTCAATTCTTTTTATTTTATACGAATCATAGATTCCCTCTTTAATTTTTAAATATCTTAATGAAATATTTGTATTTTTATCATTATCATTTGATGGATAAACCAAGAAGCAATCACCGGGTTCAAAACTTGAATGTGTTGAATCCTCAATAGGATTTTGAGTCCATGCATCATATGCCCATCTTAAAAATCCGTCACAAAGAGAGGATGACACAACGGTGTAGTATGTTTCTGCATTTTCACTTAAAACAAAATTTCCAGGTCTATGTCCTACGCATGAATAAAGATAAGTATCAAATCCCTTTCTTCTTCTATCTTCCACAAAATTATGATATCTTAATCTATCCTTTTCAAACTCAATCATTGAAACACTGACTTGCTGCACATTTTCCAAATATTTTGCATTTTCAGAATAATTATCAATTGATGCGGAAATTTTTATGGTATTAGATTTAGAATTTTTAACCGATGATAATACCTCAAAAATTTCTTTAGAAAATCCTCTTTCATCAATTCCAATATATATCATATCAAACCATTTTTTCTCTTCTAAATGAATATAAAAATCACTTAAAAACTCTCTCCAAACAGTACAATATCTCTGACTATCAAGCATATATTTTTCAAAGATTAATTCTTCATTTGAGTAATAAGTAAATGATTCATGCCATGGAGCCATGCCATAAATAATAATTTTTTCTTTTCCTAAATTTAATCCCTGACAGAATTCAACCCATTTATCAAAATTAGTGTAATCAAATCTGAATTTTTCTCCTTCTTTATACCACTTTATCATTGATGGATACTTAATTTCATTTTTACTATATGTTTGTCCTCCCCATGCATCTTCACATAATGTAGCTGTTATAGCTCTACCACCTAAATCATAGTATAGCTTCATATGTTTTTCTAAAATTTTAAAATGTTCATGTGAAAATGGTTTTACACCATAATATTCAGCTACAGAATATGGATATTGCCAAAGTTCTAAATCAAATTTATATTTATTAAAATCAATATATCTATGTGATATTTTCACACAAACTTTTTTACTTATATACTCTGTAATTTGAGAGTTATACAATTTAACCTTAAATACAAATTCGGAATCAATATCATAAGGAATATTAATCTCTGCGTAAAAAGATTGAAAATTACCTGCTTTAACTGAAGCTTTGTTATCCTCAATTAATATATCCGAAGCAACTGCCCTATTCTTTTTTTTATTCAAAGATATTGGATAAGTAGGGTCACCTTCATAAGCTAAATTTTTTTGTACTTTATATATCTTATATTTTAGTGGATTTTCAAAACTTAAATCGATATCATATTGGTCATCTTTTTCAGAATATACTAAAAAATGTAAAATTAAGATATCATTTTTCCACCTTTTATAAGTTAAAACATCTTCTATTAATTCAAATTCTTTTAATGTAATGTTGTCATATTTTAAATTTGAATCTACAATCTTCAATTTCATTTCAATTACCCATTCTTACTAAATATTTTTTATACAATTTTAAATCTAATTTATACAATACATATGTTAATATTGCAAACAACAAATTCCAGAAAATCGGATATAAAAATACGTAATTGCTATGAACAACAGCATCAAAACGAATTGAACCCACTGTAATACCAACTACTAATATCGTAAATAGTATAAGTAGTAATGAAGGAATTAACGATCTGGCACCTTTAATGGCTTGATTTGGATTATCCCAATTTGTATATGGCCACAATATCCCAGCTATAAATGACAAAGCACTAGTAAACATTGATGTTATAAACATTGTAACAATTGAACCTAATATTATAAAAATATTAAATCTAGCAAATACATTTAACAATATTACTAATGGAGAAACTGCTATCATAATAAGTACAGATGATGCAAGTAATCTTCCCAAAATTTGATCCTTAGCAGAAATAGGAAGTACTTTCATAATCCATATATTTTTTCCTTCTCTACTAAATGTTGATGAAGTAAGTTCCGAGCCACTTGAAGAGAATAAAGTAAATAAAGTAACAAGCATAATTGCCCCTGCAATCAATAAAATATTACCATTTTCCATTTTACTGATTTCATCATAAAAACCATTTATTTTTTCAAATACATTATTACCGTTATTGGTTATAATCGGTATAGAAAATGCTATCGTCATAATAAATCCAAAAGTAACCTTATTTACTAAATAGATTGCAGTACCAAAGATATTTTTTATTTCTTTTCTAAAAATAAGTCTTAGTACTGAAATATTGTTAATATCTGACTTACTTAATTTTATTTTTTTACTTTTTGAACTATTAACATTTAGTATACCTGAAACTAAAGCATTTTTACCCATTGAAATAGTTATAAATGTTGTAAATAAAGCTATAACAAATAATCCGAATAGGCTCAATACCGAAGTCATTATATTTTCAGAGATTAAAACATCTGTACCTAATCTAATTTGAGGGAAAAAATTTAATAATGTATTTTTTAGATTTCCAGCTGTTCGAAGCAACAATGTCTCATTTAATTCTTTTGTAAAATATTGAAATACAAATTGTAACGCAATAACGCTCCCAAAAAATAAAATATATGCCCCATATTTTAATAGATTTTTTAATCTAATATTTTTATTTATAAATTTCATTATATATACAACAAATAAGGTTATAATATTAATTAATATCAATGATATTAATAGTAAAACAATAACTGATAAAATATAAAATATAATAGGTTTTTCTAAATAAAGTCCTGTTTTAATTATTATAGGAAATGATAAAATTACACCATAAAATAGCGAACTTACAGCATAGAAAATAATTCTACTAGCCATTATTTCTTCAGGTTTAATCGGTAATCTAAGAAGAATCTTTATATCATTTGAAAAATAAAATTTACTAATAATTGTAGTTGTAAAAAATACTAACACTAAAAATAAAAATACAAATTGCGATAATACAATTAATTCTTTAGCATAACCATTTTCTAAAAATAAATCGTAAATATTTAGTAAGATAGATTGTGCAAGATACAAATAAAAAATTATAACTGCAAATCCAAATAACCCACCAACAAATTTATTTCTAGCTTTTCTATCATTAAATACAGATTTTAATGTGTAATAAAATCCAAAATCTTTTTTTAGTAATTGTATAATATTAGTCATTTGTCAACTCCAAGAATAATTTTTCTAGATCCCCTTCATAGTTTGAATGTTGCTTCAATTGTTCAATGGTACCTTGTGCAATTATATTTCCATGCTTAATTATAATTATCCTGTCACAAATTTTTTCAACAACTTCCATAACATGAGATGAGAAAAATACTGATTTTCCCCTATCACATCTTTCTCTCATTAATTCTTTCAAATTAAATGCAGATTGAGGATCCAACCCAACCATCGGTTCGTCCAATATCAACACTTCCGGATCATGAACTAACGCTGAAATCAAAGCAATTTTTTGCTTCATCCCATGAGAATAAGTAGAAATTAATGCATCAATATCATCTTGTAAGCCAAACTTTTTAGCTAATTCTTCAATTTTTCCATCTCTATTATTTTTATCAACTCCATAAATATTTGCAACAAATGTAACAAACTTTCTTCCCGACATATTTTCATAAATTTCAGGATTATCAGGCAAAAATGCAATTTGTTTTTTTGCTTCAAATGAATTTTTAATTGCATCGATGCCATTAACTTCGATTTCACCACTAGTAGGCTCAAGTAATCCAACTATCATACTTATAGTAGTAGTCTTTCCAGCACCATTAGGCCCTAAAAATCCTAGTATTTCACCATCTTTAACTTCAAAACTAATATTATTTACAGCTAATTTATTTCCAAAATCTTTTCTTAAATTTTTTACAGAAATCATACTTTCCCCCCTAATACTTTATATATTAACTATATCATAAAATTAACATAGTTTTAGAAAATTTTATAACTTTTAAATAATTGTTTTTTAACTTTAATTTAAAAACGAAATATAATTTTAAAATTAAAAGAGAATTAAAAATTTTACCTTTTAATTCTCTCAATAAACTACTTTAATTATTTACATAAATTATTAACAAATATCAAAATTTCTATACAGTTATCTCAATTTTATCTTGATTTGTTATTAAATTTATTATTTATAATCATCTACATAAATAAATATAATTGCAAATAATCATTATTTAAATTATTTTCTACCTCTAACTAAATCTACCAACCATAATAAAATACATGCACCAAGTACTGCGATTGCAACACCGCCAATTGATACTTTATCCGCTGATATACCTGCAAAACCTGCTATAGCTCTACCTATTACACCACCAACTATACCCACAATGATATTTGCAATTGCCCCCATTGAAGCATCCTTTTTCATGATTATACTTGCTAACCATCCAGCCAATGCACCTAATAATATACTTACTATCCAACCCATACTTTTCTCCCTTTTTGCTTTATTTTATTAGCATATTACATAATTTATATATACTATACTAATATATTATATATATTCCCAATAAAATTAATATGAAACATTTATAATATATAACAATAATTTCTATATCTATTGCCGATAAATTTACAGTATATTAACTAAATTATATATTTTTATGAAATCAATAAATAAACTTAAAGTTTTTTGTTTCATCAACTTTAATATCCTTATTATTTTGGAAGTAATTAATCATAATTTCACTCATATCAAAATTTATTTCTTTAACTACTTTTGCCCCTTCATAACATGGGTATTCATTAACATTAGATGCTCTATAATTATTTAAAACCACAGTATACATTTTATCTAAATCTAATTTTTTGCCATCTTTTTTTATTGAAATAACTCTATCTAAAAATGGTCTTCTTAAATCTGCTTCAAACTCTAATCCATAATAAAAATCATAAATATAATTTTTAAGTTTTGGCTTAATATAATTTGGATTAACAGTAGGTTTTCCTTGATTGTCTATAACAAAATATGTCGCTGATTTTTCAATTGCTTCTTTAATAACATGACCGGAAACTTCTAAAACTTTTAGTGTATTTGGATATGGATAGTTAACAAGCACATCTCTAATACTTATATCTTTCTTAAATCCAATTGCAGTATCAAATAACGTTGTTGTAGAAAAATCTGCTCCTGAAACTTCAATTTGTATTTGTTGCAATAGATTGATATATGGATGTCCATAAAGTCTTGTTTCAAATTGATCTTTTATTTCAATATCCTTATCTAATTTTCCTATTATTTCAGCTAAATAAACTTCTAATTTTTTATTTGTTGCATCAAATATTTGACTAAACTTAGGAGAAATTTCTACATCCAATAAATCCACTTCTACCAAATTATATTCTACACTATTAGTTTCCGTATCAATAACAAGTTTAGTGAAGTTTCTTGCATTATTTATAGGTTGAGAGCAAATTACATCTCCAATTTTTGTAATAAATGATCTATGTTGATGACCACTTAATACTGCATTTATACTACTATATCTTTGAAGCATTTCACTTGCCTGATTTTCTCCATTTAATTTTTCAGTAGGAATGAATTCTTCATCTAAACTCTTTTCAAATCCACCGTGATATAGGAAGATTACATAATCAGAATTATTAACAATTTCCCTTTCATACTTTCCATACTCTTCTACAGGATTTAAAAATTCAAGACCTTCAATATTTTGAGTGTTTTCCCAATTTGGAATATAAGCTGTAGTAGCTGCAAAAACTCCAACTCTAAATCCATTTAAATCAAATATTTTATATGGTTTATTTCCAAGTTTAAGGCCTTTTATATTTGAATTTAATACAAAATCTTTTACTTGTTCATATGATTTATATAAATAATCTTGTCCATAATTAAATTCATGATTTCCCATTACATAGGCATCATATTTCGCCATTTTCAGCAATGTCAAAATCGGATTTATATCCGGTTTGATTTTTGATAAATAATTAGTCATTGCTGAACCTTGAATTAAATCTCCACCCTCAAGTAATAAACTTGCATCATAATTTTCTCTATCTTTTTCAATATATGATAGGATTTTTAACATTCCTAAATTTTGATATTCTACATAATTAGTCGGAAACACATATCCGTGCATATCACTTGTATGATAAATAGCTATTTTCATTATTCCTCTCTTTCTCATGTATATTATATCAGAAAAGTATATTTAAGGATATTATTTTATTGTCTAAAAACAAATGCCGTATAACTCTATTCCATAAAATTAAATTTTTTGTATTATATTACGCTAAGACACCTTTTTATGTATACAAAAAAGATATTACAAAACAAAAATGTTCTGTAATATCCAATGAATAATATTATTTAGCTTTTCCTTGATTTGCTACAGCATTAATCTTGCTTGCAATTTTTTCTTGATCTCCTATAAATTCTTTTGAAATTACATTGAAATCTTCATCAAATTCATAAACTAGTGGTATACCTGTAGGTAAATTTACTCCCATAATTTCTTCATCTGTTAATTTTTCAAAGTATTTTACCAATGCTCTTAATGAATTACCGTGAGCTGCAATTAAAACTCTCTTGCCATCTAGCATATCTTTTTTTATTGTTGATTCAAAATAAGGAATAACCCTAGCAATTGTATCTTTTAAACTTTCTGCTAAAGGCAATTCTTCTGTAACTCCCCTATAAGCTTCTTGTAATTTTGGATTTCTTTCATCTGATGCATCAAGCGATGGTGGTTGTACGTCAAATGATCTTCTCCAAATCTTAACTTGTTCTTCACCATATTTTTCAGCTGTTTCAGATTTATTTAATCCTTGTAATGCCCCATAGTGTCTTTCGTTTAATTTCCATGTTTTAATAACAGGCAACCATTGTCTGTCCATTTCTTCTAAAACATGATTTAGCGTATTAATTGCTCTCTTTAAGTATGATGTATAGCATACATCAAAGTCATATCCTTCAGCTTTAAGTGTTTTTCCACCTTCAATAGCTTCTTCGTGACCTTTATCACTTAATTCTACATCTGTCCAACCAGTGAATAAGTTTAACTTATTCCATTCACTTTCACCGTGTCTAACTAATACTAATTTCATAATATTCATCCTTCCTTATTCTTTATGTACATTATAATTAACATACCTAAAAATATTATCTCTAAAAATTAAAATAATGTCAATTAATTTAAGTACTTAAATTTGCAAAATAAGTTAAATATTTATTATGTAAAAATATAATTCTTTAATACTAGTCTATCGTTTTATCAATAGCAGTATTTATAGTTATTTTTCTATCTATATATTCAATTCCTTCAGAATTTTTTCTTGAAATATAATATATTCTTATAAATTCAGGCTTATTATTAGATTTATTGAAAATTATATATGAGTATTTATCTGAAATACTTTCTCCACTCTCAATTACGCTTAATATTGATTTATCTATATTTTCTATATATTTATTTTCCAAATATTTATCAAAAACAGATAAGTTTCTATTTATCAAATTTAATGAATAAGATTCAATATTTCCATTTTTATCCATTACATAATAATCATCAGTAGGAATATTTTTATAGTAATATCTGGCTATAGAATCACTAATTTTAAATTTATTCAATTGTTCTTCATTTAATATATCTTTTACATTTAACTTTTTATCTCTAATCCATTTTCCACTTTTATCTACAAAATAATTATCAACCCACTCACTTTTTGCCATCTTACCATCTATTTTCAAGTAATACCATGAGCTATATTTCTTATCATATATCCATTCACTTTTTGCCATCTTACCATCTGATTTCAGATAATACCATGAGTTGTATTTCTTATCATATATCCATTCACTTTTTGCCATCTTACCATCTGATTTCAGATAATACCATGAGCTGTATTTCTTATCATATATCCATTCACTTTTTGCTTTCTTATCATCTGATTTCAGATAATACCATGAGCTATACTCTTTATCGTATAACCACTCATTTCTAGCAGCGTCTACATTTTTATGTACTAAAATAAATATAGCAATAAATGGTACTAAAAAAACAAATAAACTCTTTTTTAAAATTGTATTCATATCTCCTCCTTAACATATTAAAATATTATTTAATTAATGTATCATCAACTTCATTTTCAGTATCCATATTGATATTAATTATAAAATTTAAGAGAAACACAAATTTTTAATATCTATGTTTCTCTTAAAATATAATTAAATATATCAAATATATCAAATATATTAAGTAACTAAAATCGTGATACTACTAATTCCAAATACCTTCCAATGTTGTTTTGAAATTTTTTAATGTTGCATCAACATCTGCCTTTGCAGGATCTGCTAATAATTGTTCTAAAACTGTTCCTGATTCTCTATAAGCATTATTTGCACCACTTAATAATGGATTTGAATATAAGTTCTTTGTTGCTTCTCCTAAAATTGGAGCGATTAATGAACCTGAATTTTTGTATTTTTCATCATTTACTGCTGATTCTCTTACTGGAATATATCCTGTTTTTGTTGCCCATTTAATTTGATTTTCTTTGTTTGTTAAAAATGCTAAGTAATCAAATGCTGCTTTCTTTTCTGCATCTGAACCTTTCTTAAAAATAAATACATCTGTACCTTGTTGAATTGTTGCAGGGAATGGTGATTTAGCTACTTTTGGTGTAAATTTACCCTTTGCACCTTTTAAAACATATGATTCACCTGCGTTTGAACCGATGTACATACCTGTTTTTTGGTTACCAAATGGTCCGGACATGTATTTATCTGTACCTGCAATTCTGAAATATCCTTCTTTTACACCTTCTAAGTAATAATTTACAGCTTTCTTTGAAGCATCTGATGTAGGATCGAATTTGTTATCATATTTAACCCCTTGAGCATTTAAAAATGTTGTATAGTAATTACTTAATGAATCAAATCCTAACCCAGGAATTTTTTTTGCTTCATAAATTTTCTTCGATACTTCTTTTAATTCGTCTAAGTTTGATGGAACTTTTAGATTTAATTCTTTAAATAAATCTTCATTGTACCATAAAACTTCTGTTGACTTGTTAAATGGCATTGAATAAACTTTACCATCAATAACTGAACCATTTCTAAACCCTTCAAGAATATCATTATAATCAGCTAGATTTTTTGTATAACCTGTCAAATCTTCAACTAAATTATCTTGAATAGGATTAAACATCCAATCTGGATATGCTTGAGTCATTGTTGGTAGATTATCAGGAGATGAAGAAGTATTTGTAATTTTTTCTTGCAATTCCTTATAACCTAATTGATTTTGTAAATCAATTTTAATATTAGGATTCTTATCCATATATGCTTTAGTAATTTCTTTTAATGCTTCTTCTTGTTTACCATTCATAGCATGCCAAAAAACTACTTTAGCTGGTTCTAATTTTGTAGTACCTTCTTTTGTTGTTTCAACTTTTTTAGTTTTTTTATCATCAGTTTTTTTAGTTTGTCCACAAGCTGTTAAAACTAACGCAAAAGCTAAAAATAAAGCCAACAAATTTTTAAGTTTCATATAATCCCTCCAATTATATTATTTCGTTTTTTTCGGGTAAAATTGTTTCCCCATTTTTATTATACAACATTTCAGGTCTAAATGAATGAATTGGGACCAAAATTTTTGGTTTTATTCCATCAATAATTTTCAACAAGTCTTTAGGATGAGCATGTCCACTACATTTTAGCTCTTTTAAAATTATTTCATTATTTTTAAAATTTAAAATAAATGGTAAATATGCAGGATCAAATTCTCCCAATGGGCTTGCATCACAATGAATGTATATGCCATTTTTTATCAACTTTGATATATTATTTTCTGAACTAGACTTAAATTGCCATAAGTATTTTCCAGTATCTTTTAATAAATCATTATACGAAATTTCTAATTCGTCATCTAAACCATATCTTTTATTATCTAAACTATAGTAATTTACTTTTTTTCCAGTTGTACTATATAAAACATATGCTTCAAAAGCATTTAAAACTACTTTTCTATTAGATATTTCTATAATTTTTAATAATCTTTCAATATTTGTAATATAATAATTAAATGTTATTTGTTTATCTAGATTATCATTTAAAATTGATTTAAAATCCGAAAGCAATGCTTCTT
This sequence comes from Helcococcus sp. KG196, assembly GCF_046035495.1. Classification (NCBI taxonomy): domain Bacteria; kingdom Bacillati; phylum Bacillota; class Tissierellia; order Tissierellales; family Peptoniphilaceae; genus Helcococcus; species Helcococcus sp. KG196. Next base: position 51,352 of record NZ_JBFNFI010000001.1, on the reverse strand, counting down.
CTGTGATATATTCCCCTACTAATTCATCATCAAATTCCTTAAATGAAACTGAAACCCCTTCAGAAATTAACATATCACAATTTTTTGATTCAACAATGAAATTTAATGTTTCCCTTTTTAAATATCCATGTAATCTTAAGTCTCCAGTATAAGAAATTTTCATATCGGGAGTAGTTATTATAAATCCGCATGCTCCATAAGCATCATGATCAACTCTTACAAATTTAACATTTATTTCACCTACATTAACTGATTTACCATAATCTACACCGTTTAATTTTCTTGTATTAGATTTAAGATTATAATTATTAAAAATAAAATCATTTGCAACATTACATGCATTTAAAAGATTTTTAGTATCATTGGTAACATAAATCGGAATAATTTCATCAATATAATTAATCATTTTTGTATGATCTAAATGAACATGCGAAACGCAAAATGCAGTATTTTCATACAATTTTTGATCTTCTAAGGTAATCTTCCTATCAAAAATTCCTTTAATATCCGGAACTAATTCATACTGTAATATTTTATCTAGAGTGTTAATTTGTTCAGTAATTGTCGGGTCAAAAATAGAACCGCAATCAAATAAAACCCTAGCACCTTTGTAACTTACTTCTATATAAGTCCCACCAATTGTACGCATTCCAGCATAAAATTTTACTTTAGTTTGTCTTTTATCCTTTAATTCCACTTCTTGATACCCCTCTCATAATTTGTTTTCTAAATACAAAGTATAAGATTAAAATAGGAAAAATTGCAAATGTTGATGCTGCCATTTGTAATTGTACAGCTGTACCACTTTCAGAAGTAAATGCAGATAAACCATTACTTATTAATCTCATGTTTTTATTATTTGTTACAAGTATTGGCCATAAGAATGAATTCCATCCTGTTATAAAGCTCAATATTCCCATTGTAAATAATGCCGGTTTTGACATTGGAATTAAAACTTTCCAAATGAACTCCAAATCTGAACAACCATCAACTTTTGCAGCATTATAATATGACATCGGTATGCCTTCTAAAAATCCTCTTAAATAAAAAATATAAAAAACACTTGCTAAGTGAGGAATTATCAATGCCCAATACGTATCTAACAATTTATATTTCGCAATTGTTTGATAATTTGTAAATACTGTAATTTCGTATGGAACCATTAATAATGCAGCCATAAAAAGTGACAACCACTTTTTCCCCTTAAATTGTAATTTTACAAACGCAAATGCTGCAAGTACCGTAGTTATCAATGTACCTAATGTAGTTGATAATGATGTAAATATAGTATTTAAAAAATATCTAAAAAATGGTGCCTTACTAAATGCTTCTGCATAATTACTAAAATTTAACTTAGAAGGTATCAATTTAGGTGGTATACTTGTAGCTTCTTGATATGTCATAAGCGATGATAGTAACATATATATAAATGGGAATAATGTTATGATTGCTAAAATCACTATTGCAAATCTTGATATAAAGTCAAATATTTTTTTCATATTCGCCTCCTACTTAGAAATTTTCTTTAATATTTTATTTTGAACAACTGTAAAAATTAAAATAATAAAGAATAATATAACAGCTGCTGCCATACCCTGACCGTATCTATTTTCAGTATAAAACTTAGTATAGATATAAAACACCCCGGTTGTTGCACTTTCAGCTATTCCCGGAAGCCCATTAAATATAGCAAAAACTTGTCCATAAATCTTAAATGCACCAATAAAATTAACTAATAATAAAAAAGTTATTATTGGAACTAGTTGTGGTAAAGTAATTCTTCTAAATTGTTCAAATTTTGTTGCACCAAACATGTCTGCAACTTTGTAATAACTTTCATCTATATTTCTCAATCCTGTTAATAATATTATAATATTAAATGCCAAACCCATCCAAATACCAAATATCATAACTGTGGTCATACTCATTGATGGATTATCTAAAAAATTGATTGGCCCCATTCCAATATAACTTAACAAATGATTTATAAATCCATAATCCCCATTAAACATATATCTAAATACAACACCTATTGCAATGATACTTGTTAAATATGGAATAAAGAAAATTGATTCAAAAACTTTTTTGAATTTAATTCTTTCGTTAATTGCTACAGCAATAAATAAAGAAATTATTAAAGCTATCGGCACAACAATAAATGCATACATAAATGTATTTGTTAATGCTCTGTGAAACTTTGGATCTCTTAATACTATTTGAAAATTTTTAATTCCATTAAATTTAGGATTATTTAAGGTACCTCTTTGAAACGAGATAATAAATGTATTTATTAAAGGCATAACATTAAATATTCCGATGAAAACTAAAGCTGGAAGTAAAAATAACCATGCTTTTGGTGAGTTTTCCGCTCTATACTTAAAAAACTTTTTCTTAAAATTGTCCATTAGTATACTCTCTTTCCATCTTCAGTAAAAATGTAAATTTCTTTTGTATCTAATCCTAACCCGATGTTATCACCTTGCTCTACACGGTTTGCAACATCTGTTATAGTTTTAGAAAATACATCATTTAACATAAAGTTTACAATACAATCTTTACCGATTAATTCAATAGACTTTACATTAACATTTAATAATGGATTTTCTGAAATACTGAAATATTCCGGTCTGATACCGACAATATATTTTTGTTCATCAATTAACTCTTCTTTTAATTTAGAATTATCTAATTCATTTAACGCTATACTAAAATCTCTTGAAACTAGAGAATTACCTTGCTTAATAAATTCATAAATATTTATAACTGGGTTACCCATAAATTTAGCAACAAAAAGATTTACCGGATCAAGATATAAATTATATGGTTTATCATATTGTTGTACAACACCTTTATCCATAATTACAATTTTATCACTTATTGATAATGCCTCTTCTTGATCATGTGTAACAAATATTGTCGTTATACCCAGTTCTTTAACTAAAAGACGAATTTCTTCTCTAATCTTAAGTCTTAGACGTGCATCTAGATTTGAAAGAGGCTCATCCAATAAAAGAACCTTAGGATTTTGTACTAGTGCTCTTGTTATTGCAACCCTTTGTTGTTGTCCTCCAGACATTTGCCCCGGTTTCTTTTCTTCCAATTCTTCAATACTTGTTATCTTCATATATTTTCTGGCAATCTTTATTGCTTCAGATTTTGCAATTTTATTTTTTCCAACTGTTAGTGGAAACATAATATTTTCTAAAACTGTCATATGTGGATACAATGCATAATTTTGGAATACCAAACCGATTCCTCTATCTTTGGGATGTAAATCTACAACTGACTTACCATCAAATTTAATATCACCATTTGTAGGATCTAAAAGTCCGGCAATTAAATTTAAAATTGTAGTCTTTCCACATCCACTTGGACCTAATAAACACACTAAATCCCCTTCTTCAATTTGAAGATTAATACTTTTTAATGCTTCAAATTTATTATCAAAAACTTTTTGCAAATTTTTGATTTCAATCATAATACACCTCACTATTATTATCATTATATTGATATATTTATTAACTAAATATCTCTACAATAAGTATATAACAAATATGAATTTTTACAAAATATTCTAGCGATAATTTATTTTTTGTCAAACAAGAAGTGTATTTAAACAAAAATAAAAAACTGTTGAAATCTTATTTCCAACAGTTCTACTCTTATTTTTTATTTTTCAAAAATTTATCTAAAATATTACCCTTTTTTTTATTTACTTTAGCTAAATTTTTACTCTCCTCCAGTCCAAAATTATCTAAATAATAAACTTTAATCAATGAACCCTTTACTAATTTTTTAGAATTAGGTACAACTCTTGTAACTTCTTCAACTCTTTCATTTGCGTATCTGGCATTGGGTTTATCCAAGATTAAATGAACATCAAAACCTAATTCAGATAAAACTTTTTTAGCATCAGATACCAATAAATCTCTAACATCCGGAACTCTAACATATTTATCTTTTGAATTTTTAATGCCTAAGAAAATACCGGCAACTGCAGAACTTGCAACTTTTAAGGTTTCCATTGCAATTTCAGGATTTTCTTTAATTTTTTTTCTAACAACCTTAACCCCATTCGTTCCTATTTTTATAATTTTTTTTGCTATATTTTTTCTAATTGGCATATTGTTCTCCTTTAATATTTTGAACTTGTAGAATGTATACCCTAAAACTTAAATATTATTCAAATTCTTTAATTATACCTTTGTACCATATAGGTACTGTTAGAGACAAATTTGCTAACCATTCCATTTGTTTTTTTATCATATAGTATGCCATATCAATTTCTTCCTGCCCATAATTTAAAGCCCATGGAAGCTGTGATATCATGGCTTCAACAGAATAAAATTTTAATATTTCAAAAAAAATTTCAGGAACCTTATTATTAAAATAAGAATTTATAAGTCCTGTTTCAAAATAAGAATTTCCCGTGACGTTCCATCTAAATGGTTTTAGATCATCATATGGATCTGCAATAGTTGATTTTTCAAAATCTATTATCCCTATTTTCTTATCGTATATAATCATATTTCCTAAATGAAAATCACCATGAGAAAATTTTAATGGTCTATTTTGCATAAGATAAATATTATTTTTATAATATTCAATTAATTTATCTAAGTGTTTTATCTTATATTTACAATTCAATATATTATTAATTTTAATTTCTGCTTTTACGTCATATCTATCTTTCCATGAAATATCAGGTCTTTTAATCTTAATTTGATGAAGTTTTTTAAGTATTTTCCCCGCTTGGATACCTAGTCTATATGCTTCTTTATCATCAACTTTTTTTATATAATCAAGTCCCTCCTCTCCAGGTAAATATGTTAGTAACATAAACAGCGTACCGTCTTCAAGATAACCAAAATCTACAGCTTTTGTAGTATTAATATTAAGTTTAGATACTTTTTTCAAGATATTAAATTGTCTTTTTCTTTCCAAAAAATAATCCGCATTTGTTAATCGCAAAATAAATTTTTCAGAATTTGATGAAGTTAAGATAAATTTCCTATCCTTTGACCATCCTTTAAGAAGTTCTTCGGAGGATATTATGCCATGTCGCAAATATAATTTTTCAAGTTCTTTCATAATAATTCCTCCCTTAAATAAATTTATATATACATTATCACAAATTGATAAAATAATAAATAGTTTTTTATTGTATAATAAATTTCAGAGTGATAAGATAGTAATAAATTACTTATATGAGGTAAATATGAAACAATCAACAAATAAAGTTTTAATGATTAAACCTGTAAATTTTAATTTTAATCAAGAAACTGCAAATGACAATTTATATCAAAATCGATCAAATGAAAATGATTATGAAATTCAAGCTAAAGCATTAGAAGAATTTACAAATTTTATAAATACACTTAAATCTAATGGTGTAGAGGTAATAATTTTTGAAGACAATCAATATCCTTTTACACCTGATAGTATTTTTCCAAATAATTGGTTTTCAACACACAATGGAATTTTGTGTATTTATCCAATGTACGCAAAAAATCGTAGAGAGGAAATCTTAAAATTTAAAAATAAATTAATTAAAAAATACTCTCCGATTCAAATATTAGATTTTTCTAAATATGCTTATCAAAAATCAAAATTTCTTGAAGGTACTGGTGCCGTGGTTTTTGACAGAATTCATAAAAGAGCATTTTGTTCACTTTCAAAAAGAGCAGATAAACAATTATTTTTAAGTTTATGTAAATCATTAAACTATAATGGTTTCACATTTCATTCACAACATCTTGGAGCTGAAATTTACCACACAAATGTACTTATGAGTATTTGTAGTGATTTCGTATTTATATGTAAAGACTTAATTGATAAAAATGACAGATATTCAATTATAACAGAGCTTTCAAAATATCATGAAATTATAGAATTATCACCAAAACAAATATTAAGTTTCTCTGGAAATGTCCTTGAACTTGAAGGAAAAAATGGCAAATTTATTATAATGTCAAATACAGCATATAACTGTTTAACCAAAAAACAAAAACAAATTATTACATCAAAAATCCCAATTGTATCAGTTCAAATTAATACTATTGAAAAAATTGGTGGTGGATCTGCAAGGTGTATGATTGGTGAAATTTTTTAAAATTTTATATTAGTAGAAAAAAATAAAGGAAAAACTATGATAAACAAATATTCAATAATTGACAGCAAAATTAGCACATATGATGAAAAAAGTGAATTCAAATGGATAATAGACAAGCTCTTATAATGATTAAAAATCAAACCACTTTATAGAAAAACTAAGTGACTTATATTCAAACGTTATAAGTAACAATATGAATACAATAATGAAAGTCTTAACATCAGTTTCAATTGTTATGACTGTACCAACAATAATTGGTGGACTTTTGGGAATAAATACAGCAAATCTACCATTTGCATTTTGGTATTTAATTTTAATATCATTTGGACTAAGCTTTTTAATAATCTATTTATTAAAAAAGAATGATTACTTGTAAAATATATCCTTTTTATTAATTTATCTTTAGTTTTTCTTTTCTCGAACTTTTATTATTATTTTCCATTAAAAATAGAACCTTTCCACCATACGTGGACTTTTGGTTCTATTTTTCACTATTAAATTTTTTACAAAAAAGATTTTCAAATGACACCATTTATATTTAAAATATAAAAATCATTAATTTACTTAAAACACCATCACACGTATAATCCAATTAACTTAATTACAAACTTTGAATTTTATTTGTTTTTCCCAAAAATTTCCTTAAATAACCACATTATTAATAAAACAATTAAACCAAACCAAGCAATTTTCAATGTAACACTTATAAAAAATTTCATAACAATTAATACTACATATATAATAACTAATAAAACAATAAAACTACCTAGACATCCTATTTTATTCTTTTCTTCCATAATAATTCTCCTTAATTTTAATATAATATTATTATATTACATTTTTAGATTTATTCTATATTTTTTATATATAAATGCAATAATTGTAAATTGAAATAAATAAATATAATCTTGAACCCCAAAATCTGATGTGTTTGGATTTTTATTTTTTGAATTTTGAACATCTAATCCATCCGATTTGTTTTCAGTAACTTTAACAGGACTTTTATTTATATCTGCTCTTTTAATAATTTTTTCACCTTTATTTTCTAATACTTCGTTATTGATTTTATCCAATTTATCTTTTCTATATTTTTTAACTTTTTCATATTTATTAAAATTTTCGAAATCTTGATATAAATAGAATTTATTATTATCTTCAAATAATTTTGCTATTTCCAATATAATATTATCATTTAATCTATCCGCTGAAATCAATACACCTAAAGGCAAATTATCTTTTGTTAAATGAGTAGGAATGCTTATACTTGGAGTATCCGTTATATTTGACAATTGTGTAAACGGAGTTATGGTCCATGCTGGCAGCCATTGATCATATATTAAATTTAATGCCTCATCCTTAGTCAAATTAGACATATCTCTCATCTTTTCATTTAATTGTTTGGGAATATGATTATAATCAGCATCAGGTGCAGAATATGAAGTTGTAGGTGTTATAAATGCTTGATATTTTTTATAGAAATTTTCCATTTTGTTTCTAAAATCTATTAAATCATTTTTTGCTTTTTTTATATCATCTGAAGACAATTTCTTTCCTAATTGATATAATCCCCAATTCAATAACTCTACGTCCTTTTCAGACATATCTTTTTTATATATTTTTTTAAATAAATGATTTGATATACTTCCTGATTTACTTGCATTAATATAATAATCTATCATCATTTTCTTGCCATCAATAGGATATTCTACCTCTTCCAATAAATAACCTTTTGATTTTAAAAAATTAACAGCTTCATTTACTGCTTTAATCGCTTCATCACTTATAGGTGTATTTGCTGGAGTTTTTGTTGTATATGCAATTACCTTATTTTTATCTAAATGTAAATCTTTAGTTTTAATATCTCCACCTAATGCATTTGCAATACCTATAACATCTTCCATTTTTTCAGCCATAATAAAATTTTCCATTTGAAATCCGGTCGATTTAGAATTAGGTTTTACTACTCCTCCCGATGGAAAATATCCAATTAATCCACTAAATGAGGCTGGTATACGAATAGAGCCTCCTGCATCATTTGCTGTTGCAATAGGAGTTTGCCCTACTGCAACTCCAGATGCCGAACCGCCTGATGATCCGCCTGGATTTTTATTGGTATTCCAAGGATTTTTTGTTATTCCAAAAAGATTTGAATTTGTAACATTAATCAATCCCATTTGAGGAACTGTTGTTTGAGCAACCGGTATAAATCCTAAATCCGTGTATGCTTTTACCAAAACATTATCTTTTTTTGAAATATTATCTTTCATAAATTCTAACCCATAAGAATTCATGCCATTTGCAAGTTCAAATGTTAGTCCTTTTATAAGTAATGGAACTCCAAAAAAAGGTTTATCTTTATTTGACATATTTTCAGCGTCAGCATAAGCTCTATCTTTAAGTGCTTTATTAATTGTTTGTCCGTCTTGTTTAATAATATTATTTAAAATTGGATCTGTTTCCTCAATAACTTCATATGCCATATCAACCAACTGTCTTGCTGTCACTTTTCCATCTCTAACAAGCTTAGCCATTTCAGTCGCTGATAATTTTTTATATGTTGCTTTATCTAAAACAAATTTATTAGTTTTATTATCCAAAGTGCTATTTGCTTTAGAAATAGTTGAATTAACTAAAATCATTAATAAAATAATTGCAATATATTTTAATAAAATATTATTTATTTTCTTATTATACATAATTCCTCCTTGTATTTTATAAACAAATTATAAATAAAATTATAAAATTTTTATGTGATCTCAAATATAATTGACAAATATATTTGTAGAATATAAACTTATAGATATTAAATTAATGAGGAGTTACATATGAACAATAAAATTTTAAGATTAACTCAAACAGCTATTTTAGCTGCATTATGCTTTATAGCCTTTAGATTTTTACAGATAAAGATTCCGGTACCTGGAGGATCTGATTTTACTTCATTCCATTTTGGAAATGTATTTTTAGTCTTAGCAGCATTATTACTTGGAGGAGTTCATGGTGGATTAGCCGGAGCAATAGGAATGACAATAGGAGACTTACTAGATCCTGTGTATATTTTAGTTGCACCAAAAACATTTTTACTAAAATTATGTATTGGCCTTATCGTAGGTTTTATTGCTCATAATTTAAAACATATTAATAAATCAAACGATAAAAAATTTATATTAAAATGGACAATAATTTCTTCAATTTGTGGCATGGCATTTAATGTAGTTGCTGATCCTGTTGTTGGTTATTTATATAAGTTATACCTACTTGGACAACCACAAAATATCGCAAAAGCTTTAGCAAAAATTTCAGCCGGAGTAACATTATTTAACGCTATATTAGCAGTTATTTTTGCAACCATATTTTATATGGCTATCAGGCCAATATTATTCAAAAATGATTTAATAAATAAAATTTAATATAAGTTAAAAAACTGATGTAAATATGCTTTTGACATATATAACATCAGTTTTTAATTATCCAATTATTTTTTATTTAAATAAAATAAATTTATATCTTATATTTATATTTTATTTTTTGTTCCTATTGTATAGTGCTGTTATAATTGGTAAAATAACAAATCCAATAATCATTGAAGCAATTGCTAGATAGTTTGGTGTCTTTAGTCCCGCTTCTGATGTAAGTGTGAATTTGCCAACCCAATCAAATTTAACTAATAAAATTAATGTTAATACTAAAGAAATTAAAGGAATTATAACATCTGTTGCAAAATTTTTCTTTGCAGTTTTTATTATTTCTTGTTTATTTTTTCCATAGAAGAACATAATTATTGCTATTGGAACTAAGACAAATTGAGCAAATCTAGCTATCGCACTGATAATCATTATTGACCCCATATTATATTCAAATGCAATCGGTAATAATATCGCTATTATAGCTGTGATAATTGTTGCATATATTGGGAATCCGCTTTTTGTCCTTTTCGCAAATATAGCAGGCACTTGTCCTTGTTTTGACATGGATTCTAAGACTCTTGGTGTGTGGAATGAAGCTGCAACATTAATACCAAACATTGAAACTAATGAGCCATATAAAATAATGTTTTTAATAATTGCATTATCGAAAACTGATAGTAAAGCAACTACTTCTTTTGATTTTACTAATTCAACTGGATTAATCATCATTGTTACTAATACAATACCAATATATATGAATGCAATTATCCCCATTCCTAGAGGAATTGCTATTGGTAGATTTTTTTCTGGATTTTCCATATCATCCGATCCTGAAGCAACTGATTCGAATCCTGTAAACGCATAAAATGCAGCAATAATTGCGACTACATATGCTGAAAAATCCATTTTAGAAACTACATCTTTTGTTACATCATTAATATGTGAATAATTATTTGTTTGTGTAAATACTACAATTAAAACTCCTGCAATTATTACAGTGACTAAAACTAATAATTTTCCTATAGTTGAGATATTACTTACAAATTCAATAAATTTTGTACCTAACAAGTTTATAATTACTAAAACAATCATTAATACAACAAAACCAAGTGTTATATTTGTAAAACTTCCACTGTCAAGATTAAATATCCTTAAAACGGATTTTACTACACCTGTTGCCATTACTCCCCATGCAATTGCTGCTGAGAAATATCTCGTAACACCCACATATAAACCTGCACCGTCACCAAATGCAGCCTTTGTGTATGCATAAGCTGCCCCACCTTTAGAAACATATTTTGCAGCTGATGCAAAAGTAACAGCCAATACTGTAGCAAATACTGCTGCAATCAAATAAATGTATGGAGCATATTGTCCTGACATTTTTACAACTTCACCCGGTGACAAGAAAATACCCGCACCTATTATTGAGTTAATTGTTAATAATACAATTGACCAAAATCCAAATTTTTTTACATTTTCACTATTCATATATTTCTCCTTTATTTTTTAGCATTTTCAATTAAATTTTTAAATAGTAAATTCATTGATTCTTCAACTCTATGAAGCATTTCCGGATGCCATTGAACGCCAATCATAAACGAATAATTTTTACTTTCAAAAGCTTCTATTACACCATCTTTACTTCTTGCGGAAACAACAAATTCATCTGCAACTTTATCTAAAATTTGATGGTGAAATGAATTTACCATTATACTTTCTTTCCCAAAAAAATCATATAATTTTGTTCCTTTTTCAAGATTAACACTATGTGTTAATAAAGTAGGATTACCAACCTGATTATGTTTTATATACACATCTTTATTTAATGATAAATCTTGATATAATGTTCCGCCATGATAAACATTTAATATTTGATATCCTCTACAAATACCTAAAATAGGTATACTTTTTTCTTTTGCATATTTAATTAATTTATAATCAAATTTGTCTCGTTCTAAAAGTGTCTGTCCAATTTTTTGATGAGGTTCTTGACCATATAATATCGGTGTAACATCATGACCACCACTCAAAATAAGTGCATCAATATTTTCAATTTGTTGTTTAATAACCTCATCATCACTATTCATTGGAATAATATATGGTATCCCACCATTTTTTATTACGGACTCACAATAATCTTCGTTAACATAAGATCTTCTATAACCTTCAAATCCTCCTGCACTTTCAACTATTATTGAGCCTGAAATCCCTACTATCGGTCTTTTCACTATTCCTCCTATTTTTCTATCATTCTATTTAATACCTCTATATCCGTTTGTTTCATGCCTTCTTTAGCTATATATCCAATATTTCTAATTGTATTTTCTACACAATCTTTCAATAATCCATCTCCCGCAATAAAGCTTTTACCTCTTTTAGCAAGATTAAAACCTGTAATACCGGCATCAACAGCAGTCGCTATTTTAGCAGCACATGAAGGTTTAGCACCATCACAAATCATACCTGAAGCAATCATCAAAGCATTACTAATTGTTTCTTCAACAATTTTAAAATTTTGAGTTTCAACATATGCAATACCTGCTCCTGCTGCAACTCCTGCTGATGTAACTCCACAATAAGCAGAAAGTCTGCCAATAAATCTTTTTATATGAAGTGCTACTAGATTTGAAATAATAAGTCCTCTATATAGTATTTCCTTAGATGCATTTCTTTCTTTTGCGTACTCAATAACTGGTATGCTACAAGTAATTCCTTGATTGCCTGAGCCTGCATTTATGACAACTGATAAACTGCATCCACTCATCCTTGCATCTGATCCTGCTGCAGCTTTAGCACGAGCTCTAGTTCTAAGACTATTATCCTCGTCTAAAAGCATTTTACCAACTGCAGAGCCCCATTTTCCAGTTAATCCTTCTTTAGAAATCGCTGTATTTGATGATATTTGTTGTTCTAATAAATTTTCAACCCTACTTAAATCAATATTTTCTGCATAATCAAATATATCTTTTACGGAAAGTTTATCATAATCCTTATGAGTCCTTGCATTTGAATAACAATTATCATACATATGTACTTCACCATTTTTTATTATTTTAACAATATTTGTATGCTTATTTTTAATTTCAACTTCAACATTATTTCCATAATCATCATATAAAACTATTTCAATATCTAAATTTTCCTCCCCCTCCTTTAAAAATACTGAAATTTGTTTATTTTCAAGCATTATTTTAGCATTTTGAATGTCTTCTTTTGTAACTTCAGATAAGACTTCAAGTTCCTTATTAGCTTTTCCTCCTATAATACCAATTGCTGCCGCTGATTCAACACCCTTCATGCCACTAGTATTAGGAACTGTAACACTTTTTACATTTTTAATGATATTTCCCGAACATTTAACCTCTACTTTAACAGGCAATTTACCTAAAACCTCTCTTGCCTTTGCTGCTGCAAGAGCTATTGAGATAGGTTCTGTACATCCACAGGCTTTTATCAATTCACTTTTTAATAAATCTGTGAAATCTATCATATTTCCTCCTAATTGTTCAAAAAAAACATTTATGATAACGTTTTTATTTAAATAATATTATACCATTAATTCTGAATGTTTTGTAGAATTAATGGTATATTTTTATCAAAACTAACTATTTATTATTTTAAGAATTTCATGCTTAATTCTTATATATTCATCATCATTTTCAATTATTTCATATGGATTATCAATCAATTTTTCATAATAGTTAATTTTAAATTCTTTAATAATAGTTCCCGGCGATTTACTCATTACAATTACTCTATTAGCTAATTTCAAGGCTTCATCAATATCATGTGTTATCATGAAAAATGTTTGAGATTCATTAAACCACATCTTTCTTATGAATGCCTGCATTGATGATCTGGTAATTGCATCCAGTGCTCCAAATGGTTCATCCATCAAAACAATATCCGGGCTGGTTATTAATGTTCTCGAAAGAGCAACTCTTTGTTGCATACCACCAGATAATTCAAATGGATAATGTTTTCTATATTCTAATAATTTAGTTTTTTCTAAATACTCATCAACTAAATTGTTCATAACATGTTTTTCTGTCTTAGCAATTTTAAGTCCGTATTTTATATTATCTTCAACGTTTAACCATGGATAAAGATTTGTTGATTGAAAAACTACTCCTCTATCATGTCCGGGAGCTAATATTTCAACATTATTTTTCAATACTTTACCATTACTTGGTTTTATAAAACCTGCTATTAATTTTAGTAGCGAACTTTTTCCACATCCGGATGGTCCTAAAACAACTATAAAATCTGATTTATTAATCTCTAAATTTATATTACTAATAGCATGAGTATTTCTTAAATTTTCATTATAAACTAGTGAAACATTATTTAATTTAATCATACTTTACTCCATTTCTAAAGATCTTTCAATATATATTGGATTTATAAATTTTTTAATTTCTTCAATTGAAGGAACTTTTTTAATTTTACGTTCATCATGTAAAAACCTTCCCGTATCATAAAAAACATTTACAAAATTACCCGGTTTTTTTGATGTTCCAAAATAATCATTTGATAATAATTCTCTTCTGGTTAACCACATGGATCCATTCATTTGAGATTTTGCTTCCGATTCAGTAATTCTTAAACTTTCAGCAGCAGCTTTAATCGCTTTTTCAGGATTTGTTTTATATATTGATCCAGCTTTTGAAAGTGCCAAAATATAATCATAGACTAATTCAGGATATTTTTTTGAAAAATTTTTATTTACTAAATCTATATTAACAGTTGTAATTCCTTTTTTAGCTAAATCCTTACTTGTAATCAATACGTTACCGGTCTTTTTTAAATCTGATAATGTTGGTTCCCAACTATATGCAGCATCGATATCTCCACGTTTCCATGCAGCAACAATATCCACTGTGTTCATATCTAATAAGGTAACATCATGTTTACTAATTCCATTTAATTCTAATGCCTTTACTAAAGATAAATGGCTTGTAGATGCAAAAGGTGTCGCAATTTTCTTTCCCCTTAAATCCTTAATATTATTAATATTTCTACCTTTTTGTGCAACAAGTGCTTCATTTTCTCCTAAAACATCATGTATCCATATTAGTTCAACGTCTATACCTCTTGATAGTGCAACAACTGAATTTGTATAACCCATTTCAGCAAAATCAATTGCACCTGATGAAAATGCAATATTTGCTGATGTTCCTGAATCAAAAAATATCAATTCAACATCTATTCCTTTTTTACTAAATATGTTTTTAAAAATATTTAACTTATCTGCAACAGTTTTATCATTTGCTACACGAATTGTTCCTATTTTTATTTTTTTAGGCCATCCATTTTTTTGAATATTATAATTACACCCTGAAATTAAAACAAAAGTAAGCACAAAGATAATAATTAGAATTTTCTTTTTCATATTTACTCCTATTTTCCATTCCAAAATACAAATCTTTTTTCAATCAAAGTTAATAAATAATCTATTAAAACACCTGTTATACCCATTATAATTATGCCTACAAATACCACATCTGTATTTATATATTTATATGCATCAATTACCATCCATCCTATACCGGCTGTTGCAGCAATCATTTCTGCGGATACCAATGTAGTATAAGCAACACCAATTGCTGTCCTTATACCAACAAAAATTTCAGGAAATGTTGCAGGTAATATGATTGTCCTGAAAATTTGAAATTTTGTAGCTCCAAATGTTTCAGCACTTAATATATAAGATTGATTTACTCTAGAAACAGCTGAAATGCTTGAAATATACATAGGTGCAAATGCAGCCAAATATAATAATGTTATTTTTGACTTTTCATCAATACCTAACCAAATTATTAATAATGAATAATATGCCAACGGAGGCAAATTTCTATAAAAATTTACAAAGGAATTTAATATTGCACGAATCTTAGGGAAATATCCACAAATTAGTCCCAAAGGTATTGCAGTTATAATTGAAATAACAACTGAGACAATCAATCTAAACATACTAATTCCAATGTGACTCCAAAATGAAGTATAATTATACCCATTAATTAAAATGTCCTTAAATGTTAATATTACTTCAAATGGAGATGGCAATTTATGAGATGGCAACACATTAAATACACTTAGTAAAGTCCATAACAATAATATTACTCCCCAAGTAGTTATAGTAATATATCTATAATTCTTATTACTCTTCATGTAAAATATATCTCCTTATCAATAAAATAAATAAGATGGATGTTTCCAACCATCTTATTTATATTTATAAAATTTTAGTCAAAGTTATATCCTGTAACTATTTTTTCACGTCCTGTTGTAACATCATTAAAATATTCATAGTAACTTAATTGTAAGAATGAACCTTGTATGTTAATTACATTATTATAACCATAACCTTTTAAGGCTTGTAATACGTAATAACTATCCCATGAAGTTCTACAATGAACATAAACCGGTCTATCTTTTGGAATTTCATTATATCTTTCTCTAACTTCATTAATTGGAATATTTACTGCTCCAATAACATGAGATTTTTCAAATGCAGCCTTTCCTCTTACGTCTAATATAAATTCTTTATTTTCTACTAATTCTCTAACTTTTGTTACAGGAACTTGTTCATAAACACCATTTAAAACATTTAATCCTGTAAATCCAGCATAATTTACTGCATCTTTAGCTGTTCCAAATGCCGGTGCATAACATAATTCTAATTCTCTTAAATCATCAAGTGTTGCATTCATAGTAATCATTGCCGCAATAACATTAACTCTTGCTACTGCATCTCCTTTACTGATTGCTTGAGCACCTAAAACTTTTCCTGTTGGATATTCATATATCAATTTAAAATGCATAGGATTTGGATTTGGCATTAATTTTACTTTATCCATTGGAATAACTAATGCAAAACGGTAATCTATTCCATTTTCAATACATTCTTTTTCATTTAATCCTGTTGCTGCTGCATTAAGATTAAATACTCTTATACATGATGAACCGATTACTCCTTTATTTTGCACTGCTCTACCAAAAATATGATCTGCAGCATTTCTAGCTTGTCTTTGTGCTGGACCAGCTAAAGGTAATCTTGTTTTTTTCTTTGTAATTGAATTAAATGTTTCAATTGCATCACCAACAGCATAAACATCTTTTAAATTTGTTCTAAAGTTGTGATCAACTAAAATTCCTCCGGTTTCACCTAGTTTAACACCTGATTTTACAGCAAATTCAACATCCGGTTCAACACCAATTGACAAAATAACTGCTTTAGCTTTAACTTCTTTTCCACTTTGTAAAATCACCTTATCATCTTGAACTTCTACTAATGCATCATTTAAAATTAGGTTTACACCATTATCATGTAATTCTTTATGTAACATTTGAACCATGTCATAATCGAAAGGCTTCATTATTTGATTTGCATACTCAACTAGTGTTACATTTTTGCCTGAGTGACGCAAGTTTTCTGCCATTTCAACACCTATAAATCCACCACCTACAACTACAACATCTTCAACATTTCTACTTGTCAAAAATGCATCTGTTTTTCTAACGTCATATACATTTTTAATAACAAATACATTATCAGCATCAACATTCTTAATTGATTTTGGGACAATAGCATTTGCTCCAGGTGATAAAACTAAATAATCGTAGTGATCTTCAAATTCTTCATTTGTTTCTAAATTTTTAACCAAAATTTTGTGCTCATCTGCTATAATTTTTGTTACTTCATGATTTACTTTAGCACTTAGGTTAAATGAAGCTCTGAATTCATCTGGATTATATAAAATTAAATCATCAACATTTTTAACTTCTCCACTGAAGAAATTAGGTAAACAACAGTTTGAAAATGAAATATTAGGTCCTTTATCATAAATTTGAATATCTGCATTTTCATCAATTCTTCTAATTCTTGCTGCAGCTGAAGCACCACCTGCTACACCACCAACAACTATATATCTTTTACTCATTACTAGTCTCCTTTATTTTTTTAATTTTTTTAATTGATCTTTTCTTAATGTACCAATTACACAAACTTTACCAGCGAATAATTTCAAACCTATAATACCACCTAATGACATTGATATTAAAAATACCCATCCTGATAATGAAAAGCTTGAAATAGCTGAATACATAGCTCCTACATTACAACCTTGGCCAAATCTTGCCCCGAATCCTAACATAAATCCACCTAGTGCAAAATATGCTGCATCCTTAAATTTAAAATCAAAATCTATTTTAAATCTATTTGCTAATAAAAACGCTACTGTACATCCGAAGAATAAACCAATATTTCTAATTGTACCGCCATCGTTTAATAATCCTTTATTTACTTTATCTAAATAACTTCCAAACATTTCTTGTGGGAAGTCTATAATATGTCTAAAAATACCAACATTCAATGTTAGTAAAGGTGATGAAACACCCCATGGTTTATTTGTTGTAACAAGTACGAAAATTGCAAACATTGCTAACATTAATGATCCAATTGTAAATGACCATCTTTCAACAAATAATTTATGATATGTACTATAACTAAAGAATTTACTTTCTTTTAAATTTGGTGCCAATTCCTTTTCAATATCTTCATAGTCGCCTTTAGGATCCATATAGGTTCCTTCTTTTTTTCTCATATCTTCATATTTCAATGTTAAAATATAAAGTAATAATAATAGTAACAACGTAAATGCCAATGCACCCCAATGGCCTAAATATTGTGGCAAGTATACTCTTCCACCAATTTTACCAACAGATGTCTTTTCAAAAATTTTCAAAGCATAAAATCCTGGACCCGAACCAATTACAAAGAAAATAAATGCAATAAATGCTCTCCCTTGCCCTTCTCCAAAATCTGCCAAAGTTCCTGAACCACATCCTCCGGCTAGCATCATCCCTATCCCGAAGATTATTCCCCCAATAACAGTTGCTAAACTAATAAAGTATGCATTTTGTGTACCGGGAATAATTTTATCTCCTTCTTTTGCTAAAAAGCTTGGTACTGCCCCACCTAGAACCGCTTTCATTTGTATTGCAAAGAAAATTACCGATGTAATTGCTAATAAAACAATAAGTGCTTTAGATAAACTTCCCTCTCCTCTCATATAGATACGTTTTATTCCACCTGCAAAACCATATCTTGATCTTGTAAGGGTATATCCTAACCCTAATCCAGCTACAAGATATAATTGTAATTTTGGATTTGATAAATTTACCGCAAAAAATATTAATAATAAAATTACTATCAATCCCAAAACAGGTTGAATATATTTATTTTTACTCATTTTTCCTCCTTTTAATTTAAACTTTGTATTAAAAATATCAATACGCTGTAGATAT
Organism: Helcococcus sp. KG196; assembly: GCF_046035495.1. NCBI lineage: Bacteria > Bacillati > Bacillota > Tissierellia > Tissierellales > Peptoniphilaceae > Helcococcus > Helcococcus sp. KG196. The sequence continues at coordinate 32,521 of NZ_JBFNFI010000001.1, read as the reverse complement.
AATTTTAACAAAAATTTTAAAAATGTAAATATATTTTTAGAAAAAGTATAGCTTTTTTATTATTTTTATATTGATTTATTACATTTTCTTAACTAATCTAAATTTATGTTAATATTACAATGTATTAATATAATTGATTTTTATAAATTTTATACATATAATTACAATAAGTTAGGAGTAAAAAATGACAAAATCAATGAAAAAATTTATTGTCCTATGGTTTGGACAATTAACTGCATCTGTAGGACATGGATTAACAACTTTCGCACTAAGTGTTTTTGCATTTTCTGTTTCTCAATCCGCAATTGATACTTCAATGGTAATGCTTTTAGGATTTTTACCATATATTATATTAATTGTCCCATCAGGAGTTCTTGCAGATAAGTATGATAGAAGATTAATGATGATATTGGGTGATGGACTTTCTGCATTAGGAATATTATATATATTAATAATAAAATTGTACGGAAATCTTACACTAATAGATGTATACATAGGTGTAACTATAAGTTCAATTTTTTCAGCACTAATGACTCCTGCATATCAAGCAACAGTAAGTGACATTCTAACAAAAAATGAATATATTAAAGCAAGTGGACTAGTACAAATTTCAAACTCTGCAAAATTTTTAGTTTCACCCATTTTGGCCGGCTTTTTAATTAATATTCAAAATGGATTTGAAATTATTTTATTAATCGATGTATTAACTGTTTTCGTAACCATAGCTACAACCTTATATATTAAAAATGATTTAAGGCAATGTAAACTTCATGATACAGAAAAAGATTTCTTTCAAAATCTTTTAAATACATGGAAATTATTAAAAAAAGATAAAAGTATATTTAAATTAGTGTTAATTTCTATGCTATTAACATTTTTTATAGCATTTATACACACATTATCCAGTCCTTATTTTTTATCATTTTCCGATAGTAAAACATTGGGTAATGCTATGACTATTGCTGCATTTGGAATGTTTTTATCAGGTGCTTTTTTAAGTATTCATTCAATTACGAAAAATCATATAAAAAAATTATCACTTTCACTTTTATCAGGTGGAATTTTTATGATAGGATTTGGTTTAACTACTAATATTTATATTATAACTCTATTTGGTTTTCTATTTTTTGCAACATTACCAGTTGCAAATAGTACAATAGATTATCTAATAAGAATAAATCTAGACAATAAACATGAGGGAAGAATTTGGTCATTTGTTACATTTATATCTCAAATGGGATTTGTACTTGCGTATCCTACCTCAGGACTATTAGCTGACAATATTTTTTCACCAATTATGTCAAAAGGTGGATTACTTGAAAATTCAGTTGGTAAAATCATAGGAGTTGGAAGTGGAAAAGGAATCGGGTTATTAATTATAATTGCCGGAATTTGTCTTTCACTTACTTCCTTAATTATAATTAAATCAAAAAATATTAGAAAATTGGAGAAAGTAAATTCCATTAATAATTAATATAAAAATACCGAAAAATCACTTAATTACATTCTAGTGACTATTCGGTATTTTATTTTAATTGTTATAAATTAATGTTTCCGGATACGAAAAATTTAATTTAATATTTTTATTTGGGTTTATAATTAAATTTAATATTGTATCTTCTTTAGTCCCCATTCTTGTTTCTATAATTAATTTCCTATAAGGCTTAAAGCCACATTTTTCCTGAACTCTTTTAGATTGATTATTAAAAATGAAATATCCGGATGTTAAGAAATCATAATTTAATTCATTAAATAAATAATTTATAACAGCATTTACCGCCTCAGGCATTAATCCTTTTCCCCAATAATCTTTACTTAATACAAATCCTAATTCTCTTCCAATATAATTATTAAATTCAGTTAGTTCATTTTCACGCTTATATTTTTCAATTCCTAATGATCCTATTACTTTCTTATCATCCCTATGAAATAATGCAAAAGTTTTATTTTCTTCAATAAACATATTTAATATTTCTTGAGATTTTTCTTTATTTTCATGTGGATTCCATCCAGCCATCTGTCCAACACCATCTACAGAAGCATATTCATAAAAATCATCTAAATCTCCTTGTTCAAATTGTCTAATTATTAGTCTTTTTGTTTCAATAATTTTTCCATTTATCTTAAAATCTGCATTCATAAATAACTCCTATATTAATTTATAATATATTTTACTATATTTTAAAAATATTTTTATTACTGTTTATCACAATCATAACTCCCAATAAGATAACAGCAATGATTAATAATTAGATATTAAACCATTTTGATAATTTTTTTAATTTTAGTATGAATTTTTTTTATATTTTTCACAAATATAGAACCATTTTATTTATAAGTAAAATTTTGGTATTATTTCTTAATTTATATTTCAAAAATTTTATATGAAAATTAGATCCAAATTGTAATTATATTGTATATTGGTTTAATTTGATAAAATTTTTGAGTAATAATACAATTTATTTAATTTAAATATTCCTACTTCAAATATTTTTCAAACCATTTTTGAATTTCATACAATCTTTTTAATCTTGCCTGTGGTTTTCCTGTTCTGGATAAATCGTGATTTTCACCTTCAAAAATAACAAGTTTTGTATCTACATTATTCATCTTTAAAGAAGCATACATTTGTACACCCTGTTCTAAAGGACAACGGTAATCTTCACTCGCATGTATGAATAATGTTGGTGTTTTTACATTTTTTGCATATTTTAATGGGGATTGTTCCCAAACTTTTTCTAAATTATCTAATGGATTCGCCTGTGTTTGATCATCAACGAAGCAATATCCTATATCACTCACTCCATAAAATGATGTCCAATTTGAAATTGACCTTTGACTATTTGCCACCTTAAATCTATCTGTATGACCAATTATCCAATTTGTCATGAAACCACCGTAACTTCCGCCCATTACGGCTAATCTTAATTGATCTATATCTGAATATTTTTCAAGAACTTCATCTGTAAATTTCATTAAATCGTCAAAGTCGATAGTTCCATATTTTCCACGAATGTCTGAAAAATCATCTCCTCTACCTGATGAGCCTCTTGGATTTGTGTAAAATACAAAATATCCTTGATTTGCTAAAAATTGCATTTCATGATGTAAAACTGTTGAATACGCAGTTTTTGGCCCACCATGAATCTGTAAAATTCCTGGATATTTTTTACCTTTTTCATAACCAACTGGTTTTATAACATATCCAACAAATTTATTTCCATCATTTTCAAAATTAAATTCTTCAATTTTAGATAAATTTACTGCTTCTAAATCTTTTGAAAAATCTGTTAACTTAATTTCTTGATTATTTTCTAATTTATATAATTCTGGAAGTTGTAAATCTCTCATTGCTGTAAAATAAAAATCATTTCCATCATATGTAAATCCTTCAACTGACCCATTTCTTGAAATAACTTCTTCTATATTTCCATCTAAATCAATACTTGATAAAACAGCATTGTCAAAATATGTTGAAATATAATACATCTTATCATCAACTATTTGAACTGCATTACCTTCTCCCTGTCTAGCATCTGTACCAACTGAATTAAAAAATGCAATATCGATATTATCTGATGAAATTTGTTTTTCATTTTTGCCATCTATGTCGAAATAGAAAACTTTAGCGTCTTCATTTAATCCAGTTTTCTTCATATCTGTCGCAATACTAATTATTCCATCTTTGATAAAATCAGCGTAATAATGAACTTTTCCTTTAGAAATTTCTTTAATTTTTAGAGTTGATAAATCTAATATTCCTATATAATTTGTTAATTCCATTACATCAGTATTGTTTGAGTAAATAACAACAGCATATGTTTTATTTTTATTTAAAACAAAATCCGAAATTTCAATTTCATCAGAATTTATTTTTTTATCATTCCCATTCTCATCTAAAATGTGTAAATCGGTTTTATTCCCATAAATGTATCCTGCACCATTAAACCAAAATGGAAGTTTAGTTATATCTTGATAATCTAATTTTTCAGCTGAAATATTATTTGTATAAATAATTTTATTATCATTTAATTCATAAAATTTTCCAATGGAATGCTCTGATTTTAGAAATTCTACAGCTTCTCCACCATTTGGATTAATTTTGTACAATCTTGATTTAATTTCTTTTTCTTCTTTTTTTGAATCTCCGTAAATTATTTCTTCTAGTTCTTTTGGAAGTTTCTCTTTTTTCTTTGAGTCTACATTCCTACTTGATGAAAATACAATTGAGCCATCTTTGAAGAATGTAAAATATCCATCTTTTCCAGAATTTGTCAATTGTATTTGTTTTTTTAATTTTTTATCATATAAATAAATGTTTTTTTCATATATATTTTCTTTCATATTTACTGTAGTAATATGATATACTACAAAATTTTCATTTTGATCAATATTACTAATATATTTAAAGTCCTTAAAACTATCTATTTTCAATTTAATCCTCCTAATTATTTTTTTAGTTTTAACTAATATTATACATGAAATTTGATATTTACGCCATAATTAATTAGTTAAATTATTTAACCATCTTTTCTTTTTATAAAGAGGTAATATTAAGAAAAATTTTATAAATTCTTCTAGACTCACTATTGTAAAAATCCATTCAATTTTCCATTTTAATAATAAAACACCTATAAATGACATTGGAATCGCAAATCCCCACATTGTTGAAAGCTCAATTAAAAAAGGAATTTTTGTTTCTCCACCAGATCTAAATATTCCTGTATAAAGCATACCATTTAAAAATCTAAAAGGTATAAATATTCCTCTAATTATCAATAATGTAATTGCTGTTGCATAAATACCAGACTCAATATTAGTATATATTTTCATCAAAACATTTGGTAAACCGGCAAGTATTGTTAATGATATAATTCCCATAATTGATGTTATCTGTAAAAAATATTTTGCATATCTGTCTGCTTTGTCAATTTTACCAGCTCCAAGAGTTTGTCCTATTAATACTGAAGCAGATGTATTGACTGCATTTACTATAATAAAAAATATATTTTGAATTGTATTTGAAAGTTGAATTGATGCAGTTGCGTCCTTTCCTATACGTGCATAAGCTATTGCAAAAAGTAATTGTCCTAATGCCCATAATATTTCAGCAAGAATAATAGTAACACCTATTTCAAAATATCTCTTAATTTTCACAAATTCAAATTTAAATAAATTAAATGGTTTTAATGAATTTATTCTTGAACTATTTCTAAAAATCAAAAAGCTGAGAATCAATATTTCAACAAATCTAGCCATTATTGTACCTAGAGCAGCACCAGAAACTCCCATTGCTGGAGCTCCGAATTTTCCAAATATAAATACATAATTAAAAAATACATTTACAAAAAACGAAATTATGGAAACTAAAAGAGGTTCTTTAGCTCTATTACATGATCTTAAAACTGTGTTATAACATTGCGAAATTGCTGTTATAACAAATGTAAATGAAATTAATCGCAAATAACTTATTCCGACATTTATTACCTCTTCATCAGGTATTAATATTCTCATTATTTGATATGGAAATATTAGTGAAAATACAGTAAATAAAATCCCAATTATTAGACTAAACTGCATGATTATTGTTAAATATTTTCTAACACTATTTAAATCCTTATCCCCAAAATATTGTGCAAAAAATACTGAACCTGTACTACAAACTCCAAAGCACGCAACAAAGAAGAAAAATACAAATTGATTAACAAGTCCAACTGCAGCAATCTCTACCCCACCTAAAGAACTTATCATTACTGTATCTGCCATATTAATTGATGTAGATATCAAAAACTGTATTGAAACTGGAAGTGCAACTGATAACATCATTTTTAAAAATGTTTTGTCGCTTAAAAATATTTTTTTACTCATAATAACCTACTATCTATTTTTAAAATACTCATTTGTCTTTTTAACAACTACTCCACTCAATAAAAATAAACCAATTAAATTTGGAATAGCCATTAAACCATTTAATGTATCTGAAATTGACCATATATCTTCAAGTCCACCAACTGCCCCTACATAAATTAAAGGTATATAAATAATTCTATAAATTAATACATATTTATCACCAAATATGTATGCAAAACATCTTTCACCATAGTAGTACCAACCAACAATTGTAGAAAATGCAAATAATGTTAATCCAATTGAAACTACATATTCTCCACCTAAAAATCCTGTATTAAATGCTGACATTGCAAGTTCAACACCTTTAAGACCGCTACTCCATTTACCTGAAATAAGTATTGTAAATGCGGTCATAGTACAAATTACAATTGTATCCATAAATACTTCATAAACTCCCCACATTGCCTGCTCTACAGGATGATTTGTTTTAGCAGCACTATGAGCAATTGGTGCAGAACCTAAACCGGCTTCATTTGTAAAAATCCCTCTTGAAAATCCTTGTTTTAATGTAATCAATAAAGTTGAACCTACAAATCCTCCCACAGCAGCATGCGGTGTAAATGCACTTTTAAAAATTTCAGAAACAACATTAGGTATTTCACTATAATTTACAAATATTACTATTAATGAACCCAGTATATAGGAAAATGCCATAATTGGTACGAGTCTACTTGTAACTTTTGCTATATTTTTTAAGCCACCAATTAAAACTAAAGCACTTAAAAACATTACAATTCCTCCAACGATTGAAGGATTGAAATTAAACGAAGTTTTCAAAGCTTGTGAAATAGAATTTGACTGTGTCATATTTCCTATACCAAATGATGCTACCATTCCAAACAAAGCAAAAAGAAATGCTAAAATCGGCTTGTTCGCCCCATTTTTTAAGTAATACATTGGTCCACCTGAAAAATGTCCTGTTTTGTCATTTTTTTCTCTGTATACTATTGCAAGTATAACTTCTGCATATTTTGTAAACATTCCAAAAAATGCAGAAACCCATATCCAAAATACTGCACCTGGACCACCGACTGCAATCGCCAACGAAACACCTGCGATATTCCCTGTACCAACTGTAGCCGCTAATGCTGTTGTAACTGCTTGAAATGGTGTAATAGTGCCATCTCCATCATGATTTTTATGAAACATCTTAAGAAATGTACTTTTTAATATCAAACCAAATTTTCTAAAAATTATTCCTTTTGTCCTTATCATAATTAAGAGACCAGCCCCTAATAATAAAATTATCATTGGCCAGCCCCAAACTATATTAGAAATAATTTTATTTATTTTTAATATTTCTGACATAAAACTCCTATTTTGCATTATTTTCAGCAATTTTAACTATTAATTCAGATGCTTTCCTCATCCATTCAATAGGAATAAATTCATATCTTCCATGAAAATTCATCCCCCCTGCAAATATATTTGGAGTTGGCAATCCCATAAATGATAATTTTGCACCATCTGTGCCACCTCTAATTGGAACAATATTTGGTACAATCCCAATGTCTTCCATTGATTTCTTAGCAAGTTCAACTATATGCATTTTTGACATAATTTTTTCCTTCATATTAAAGTATGAATCTGTAATTTCTAATTTTATAGCATCGATATATTTTGTATTCAAATATTGAGCCGCTGCTTTCAATATTTCTTTCTTGTTGGTAAATTTATCCATATCGTGATCACGTATAATATATACCATTTCAGTAAATTCCACAGTTCCGGAAAAATCTACTAAGTGTATAAATCCTTCATAATTTTCTGTGTATTCAGGCTTTTGTGCAACAGGAAGCATTGATTCAAACTCCATACCAATTTTTACTGAATTTATCATTGTATTTTTAGAAGAACCGGGGTGAACATTTTTTCCTTGAATTTTAACAATTGCTGTTGCAGCATTAAAATTTTCATACTCTAATTCTCCAATTGGTCCGCCATCCATTGTATATGCAAAATCAGCACCGAATCCTTTGACATCAAATAAATCAGCTCCTCTTCCTATTTCCTCATCAGGTGTAAATCCAATTTTTATATCTCCATGCTTAATCTCAGGATGATTTACTAAATATTGAATCGCATCCATTATTTCTGAAACTCCTGCCTTATCGTCAGCTCCTAATAAAGTAGTACCATCTGTTGTGATAAGTTCCATTCCAATTAAATCATTTAAAATAGGAAAATCTGAAACTTTCATTGTATATTCTTCATTTAATTTTATATCCCCACCTTTATATGTAAATATTTGAGGATTAATACATTTACCATCTAAATCCGGTGCAGTATCCATATGTGCAATAAACCCAACTGTAGGAACATCTTTATCTATATTTTTTTCTAAAGTTCCATAAACATATCCATTTTTATCTTGAAATGCATCCTTAATTCCTAATTCTTTTAATTCTTCAACTAAAATTTTACCTAATTCTAATTGTCCTAGTGTACTTGGACATGTCGCATTTTCTTCATTTGATTTTGTATCTACTGATATATATTTTTTAAACCTTTCAATAATATCCATTCAATTCCTCCCTATTTTAAATATTTTCTTAAATTTTCAATTGCTATTTTTAAATTTTCAATTGATGTTGCATAACTTATTCTTAAAAATCCCTCACCACCCGGTCCAAAATATGAACCTGGTATAGTCCCGACTTTTGCATTGTATGCAATTTCAGATGCAAATTCTTGAGAATTTTGATTTCTGTCTTGTGGAATTTTGGCAAAAATATAAAATGCTCCATCAGGACTGGCAACTTCAAAATCTAATTTAGTCAATTCTTCAACTAAAAAATCTCTTCTCTTTTTATATTCACACTTCATTAATTCAGGATCTTGTTTTCCATATTTCATTGCTGCTAATGCTGCATATTGACTTATAGAAGTTGCATTTGTTACATTAAATTGATGCGTTTTAGAAATTTGCTGTATAATTTCATTGCTTGATAATACAAATCCTATTCTCCATCCTGTCATTGCATGTGATTTAGATAATCCTGTAATTAATATTGTATTTTCAGGTATAATATTTGCAATTGAATAATGTGTTTTATCATAAACTAACTCCGCATAAATTTCATCACATATAACATATATGTCGTATTTTTTTATTACTTTTGCTAAATCTTCAAGTTGCTCTTTTGTATAAGTTACACCTGTTGGATTATTTGGATATACCAATACTACTGCTTTATATTTCATATGTGGATTATTTTTAATAATTTTTTCTAACATATCCGCTGTAAATATAAATCCATTTTTACTTGTATCAATCAACTCAAAATTTCCATAACTCATCATTATTTCGGGCATGTACAAAGGAAATGTAGGCGTCGGAATAATCACTACATCTTCCGGATTTAAAATAGCTTGAAATGTTGCATTCATCGCCTCTGTAGCTCCGACTGTAACTATAACTTGATCTTTTGTATAATTAAATCCGAATTTTTCATTATAGTAATTTGCAGTTTCTTCTCTAAGTTCTAAAATTCCGTTACTTACTGTATAATGTGTAAAATTATTGTCTATTGCTTGTTTTGCCGCCTTCTTTATATGGTCAGGCGTATTAAAATCCGGCTCTCCTATTGTTAATTTTATAATATCCGGTATTTGATTTATCTCTTGATTGAATTTTAAGATATTTGATTCTTTCAATTTTTCAACTATTTTATTAAATTTCATTACTACCTCTATTATGTATTATGTTATCTTTATATTTTATATCTTTATTTAATTTTAGTCTAGTAAAAAAGCACTAAAATAGAATATTTTAGTGCTAAAACTTTTATTTATTATCTTCTATTAACTTTTGTAAAATCACAGCATCTTGAGATGCAACATTTTCATATATGTTTTTATAAAACGCAAATAAATCTTTATCTTTTAAGATAAATTTAACTTGTGTATTTGAAAGAGCAACTTTTATCAATTTGTTTTTTTGAGATGACGTCCACGAATCAATTTTGCTCATTTCATGAATTAGACTATGTGTGTGCGAAAAACTTGTACTATCTTCTAACTTATTGATTAAATCTTCTTTATATTTTTCTTCATCTGATTGATTTTTTAATTCATCATCTTTTTCGTGTAGTGCATTATAAAAACGATGTTCTAAAATTTCATTTGTTACTGTACGATTAATAATTTGTTTAACTAATAATTCTAAATCTGAATTTTCTTGATAATCAGCTTGTGAATAATACCTAATTCTTCTATCTTCCAACATTTTAAATACTTTAGATTTATCATTTGTTTCAGCATTATAAACCCCAATTGAATGTCCACCATTCATATTAACAAGTGTCATACATGGTACATCTGTATCACTGTCACCAATATAAATCATGTTTCTAAAAGGAACTCTCTTTTTATCACCTTCATAATGATTATTAACATTTTGATCATTTATATCTAATACACCCTTTTTTATTCTAAATAAAAATTGAGTCTTGTTTGTATAATTTACAGCTTGAGCTGGCCAAACCGCAACACCATCTTCGTCAAAATAGAATGAGCTTGCATAAATCTTCTTAAACTTATCGCTAATGATTGTACCTTCAATCATTTCCTTTAGTCCGGAAGAAATGATATAGTGTTCAACCTCTACTCCGTGCTCATTTCCATAATGATTTATCCTATCAAACCATGTATCTACCCCCGGAAATAATCCAACTTTTGAGCCATACTCTTTTAAATCCTGCTTTGTAAGATTTTTATTTTTAGTCATAAGATACATGTATGCTAAATTTGTATCCATTTCATTTTCAACAGCAAGTTTATTAGATTCTTTCCAAAATTCATTAACTTCATATCCAATTGATTGGATAAATCCTTGAGCCTGCATATCATCTGGAGATAATGTTTTATCAAAATCATAACAGATTGCTATAATTGGCTTTTTATTTTTCTTATCAATTTTCATTTGATACTCCATTTTATCTTAATTATTTGTTAATACTTGATAACACTAGATTCTAACTCATTTTATTATATATTATATATATTAGAAATTCAACAATATGTGAGAATTTGAGGTTTAGATAAGTATATTAATAATATAATTACTCTGATACAATTTTTCATACTAAATTTTATATAATAATCTTTTTAGTATTAAAATATAATGTTACGATTTAATATTTAAAACCAAATTTAATGTTAATAAAGTTTTAGTTCTAATTTTATTTATTATTATATTTATTTTTAAAACCAAAATTTTATATTTTTATATTTAGTTTTAAATTATGTGATAAAAATATTGAAATTATTAAACTTAAAGACAATTTTATAAAACTAAATTACCTAATTAATTGAATTTGGTTGCATATTAAATTTATTCTCAATATTTTTTTGAAACCAAATAATTAATTTCTACAATTTTAGTCCTATTTATAAATAAACCTAATTTATATATTAATTTTGAAAATATTAAATAAATGTAATAATGTTGATACATACAATTTATTTATTTGTGGCATAATATATATGGAGGTATTAACAATCCACAAGCATATGTTTATTATATAAGGAGGAATTATGAATAATATATATCAACAAATAAATGAACTAATAAACTGTTATAAGATATTGCATAAAAAATTAATTGAAAATGAAAAGAAAATGATAGATGGTACGCTTGTTATATCAAAATGTAATGGTAAATGTAGATACTATCATCAATACTACAATAAATTCAATAAGAGATTTGAAAAAAAATATATAAATAAAAAAAAGATTAATAAGGCTAGAAACTTAGCACAAAAATCTTATCAAAAAAAACTAATTAAAAATTTAAGTAATCTTATTCCTTTATTAAAATCCTGCAACGAAATTATAAAAAATCTAAATATTAATTCTATAGATAGTTATAGAAAATATCTCATAAATCCAATAACTATAAATCATATTCATAATATAAATTATTGGCATAATAATATATCTCACACTAATCCATATCAATTTGATAACACAAAAATATTACCTTAAAAGGAGAACAGGTACGTTCTAAATCCGAAAAAATTTTTGCTGATTTGCTATTTAATAAAGGAATAAATTACAAGTACGAGCATTCTCTAAAAGTCGGTAACAGTATATACTATCCTGACTTTACATTATATAGTCCATACACTTTTACAGAAATATATTGGGAACATTTTGGAATGATGGATAATCCTGCATATGCAACTAACGCAATTGATAAACTATACAATTATATTAAAAATGGTTTTATACCCGGGAAAAATCTCATTATAACATTTGAATATTCAAATAAAGTAGTTGATAATAAAATAATAGACAAAATATTAAAGTATTACATTGAATAATATTATTCTGTCTTAAATTAATTCAATCTTATCCCATTCAACTCTACTTCATCCATTGGTATCACTAAGCATGGTCTTCCGTCGATGATGCGTTGTTCAATAAATAAAATACCATCATTATTTGTCCTAATTATAATATTACCTCCACTAACAATATTATAATTTTTATTTATAACATTATCCGCCATAATTTCTAAATCATCTTCTAATTCAACATTTTTCGCACCGACTGATGATAAAAATTCTTTTAATTGTCTTGATTTTAACTTTGGAGCTTCACCCTCGTTTTTTAACTCTTCAGTAAAAATTGTAATATTTTTATTTAACTCCACAAAATCTGATATTTTAAGATTCGGAAGACTACTTTCAATTATTTCATTAAATTTTTCCTTTTGTTCAATAGGATTAAGCTTCATATCACAACCAAGTACACCATTTATAAATTCATCATGAACATCTACGACCTTTCTTGTGTAATATAGACATTCATAAATATTACTTTGACGATTTGTAAATGTTGGATATAAAAAACCTGTCTCCGGCATTTGAACAGTCCAATTTCTTGGATTTTCAACAAAATCATTTTGTTCACTTTTATAACACAACGATGGCTTCGTTAAATTCATAGGGCATATAGCTGTAACAATAAAATTATATACATCTTCAGAATCTTCTAAAAATTGACCATCTGATGCTTTTCTTGGAATGTCATACGAACCTTTAGCAATTAATATGGCATAATTTGATTTAGGATTATAATTTTCAATTATTAAATCTATTAAACTTTGATATTTTTCTCCTGATGAATCTCTAACAGTTTTATACAGCATATCTCGTTTTCCACCATCTACCTCTTCTTCAGGCAAAAAATTAAGTGTTATTAAATTTTTACCTTGGGTACCTGACAATACTTTAGAAAAAATTGTTGCATAAACCTCTCTAATCTCTTCATTCATTACAACAAAATTTGTCTTAGTTGAAAATATTATTTCTTTTGTCATATTCACATATGTAGACCACACATCTGTAATTGAAAAATCATCTGATTTAATAGCTTTTTTTATTTCATTTAACTCTTTTTTTATCATAATAATCTCCTATAATTTATATAATTATTATATCATTATACTCAAAAAAATTGACTAGTAAAACTAGTCAATTAAAATACGATTTATGATTGAAATTTATAAAAATCTTCAACACTTGTTTGTTGGATACCTTCCTTTAACAATTTAACAGCTTCTTTTCCTTTAATTTTTTCAATAATCTTAAACGATTCATATATTGCAATTGCTGCTCCTCTACCTGTAATGATATTTTGATCTTCAACTACAATTTGATTATTTACGTACATCCCTATATTTTCTATTTTATCTTCAAAAGTTGGAAAACTTGTAACTTTTTTATCTCTAATTATGTCTGCCCTGCCAAGAGAAATTGGTCCAGCACATATAGCACTTACTATTTTACCTTCATTGTTAAATTCCTTGATGAAATCAATAACTTGTTGATTATCTCTTAAATTTATTGCTCCCGGTATTCCTCCTGGTATATACAATCCTAAATAATCTTCTCCATTAATTTCATATATAGTCTTATCTGCTAAAACTTGAATATTATGAGATCCAACTACATCTCTTTTATCTGTAATTGAGACAGTATCTACTTCAATACCTGCTCTTCTTAAATAATCAACAGGAGTTAGTGCCTCAATTTCTTCAAATCCTTCAGCTAAAAATACTAAAAACTTTTTCATATTGCCTCCTAAAATATAAAATTTTTATTAAATTTAATTATTATAATATTTTTTACTCATCTTCCTTAAATTTTACGCCGCATATTTTTCTAATTTCAGTCATAACATCAATGATATCTATTGATAGACTATATGGAACTACATCTGATTCATAATTTCCATTTTCAACTACATTTAAGAATTCTTTTAATTGACGCTTAAATGAGTTTTCCATTTCATTAAATGTTTCAATATTAGCTGTATTAAGTCTTTTCATTATTTTTACTGTAGAAATTCTAGAAGGAACACCTATACTTATGATCCCATCTTCTCCTGATATTTCACTTACAACATTTGAATCAATAATTTTTGAACATAATAAAATAACTTCAAAATTGTCATATGACAAAATAGCTGATGTTGAACCATCCACGTTACTTTCTAACATTATACTATTAGCAAATATATTTCTCGGTTTTCCAAATAAAGAAACACAAAGTGAAACAATATAAACTCCTAAGTCCATAATTGCACCATTCGCTAACTCATTTCTGAAAGTTGTTGGATTTTCGCCTCTTAAATATCTATCATATCTTGATGAATATTGATTTAATCCAAATATTGCTCTTCTAATTCTACCTATATTTTGCAAATTATTTTTGATTACATTTAAGTTTTCGGTGTATAATGGAACAACTCCATGATGTACATAAACTTTATTTTTTAAAGCTTCATTAATTAGAACACGAGCTTGACCCGAATTAACAGCTAATGGTTTTTCACAAAAAACAGAGATTCTTCTTTGAATCGCAGCCATAGCTATATTAAAATGTAATGCATTTGGAACAGCTATATAAATAGAATCAATTTCTCCACTATCCAACATTTCAATGTGATTTTCATAAACATTTTTTATAGAATATTTTTCAGCAAATTTTTTTGCATTTTCAATTTTACCACTACAAACAGATGTGACTTCAATGCAATCTTTCATTAGCATTGCACCTTCCATAAATTCGTCCGTGATAAAATTTGTACCAACTATTCCAAATCTCATATCATCCCCCTAATTATTATATTGTTTTATAAATTCTGACGGCGTAATATCCATATATTTCTTAAATACTGAAGAAAAATATCTATAATTTGAAAATCCAACCTCATAAGATATATTTTCTATAGAATAATTTGTTTCATACATAAGCTTAATTGCTTTTTTTATTCTAAAAATATTGATATACTCCGTTAAAGTTTGATTTGTATCTTCCTTAAAATTTTGAAGTATGCTTGTTTTACCTTTATTAGTAATTCTAATTAAATCATCAATATTTATTTTTTGCTTATAATTTTTTTTTATAAATTCAATTACTTGCAATGTAGTTTTAGAGTTAGTGCTTATAACGTCATCAGTATCAAGATTTAGTCTATCTAATTTACTATTTAACTCTATTTCTAAATTTAATATATCTTTATTTTTCTTTATATTAGATATTGCCTTATTAAGTGCATTTTTTAATTCATCATAATCTACGGGTTTCAACAGATATGCTATTGCGTTTTGATTTATTGCATCTTTTGCATATTCAAATTCATCATATCCTGATAAAATTATACTCTCAAAATTTTTATTTTTCACCTGTTTTAGCATATCTAAACCACCAAGAATAGGCATATTAATATCTAAAATTACTATATCAGGATTCAATTTTTTTATCATTTCCAAACCAATCTGACCATTTTCAGCTTCTCCTATAATTGTGCAATTTACTTTTTCCCAATTAAACAAATAGGTTAATCCTCTTCTGATAAATAATTCATCCTCAACTAATAAAACTTTATACATTTCCTACTCCTTTGGAATTAAAATTTTTATTTCTAACCCTGAATTTGAATTTTTTATATTAAATTTATATCTTTCATCGTAAATTAATTTTAACTTTTTATTTATATTATATATTCCAATACTATTTTTACTATTATAATTTTTCATATTTTTTAATATTTCCGATAATTTGCATTCTGAAATACCCGGCCCATTGTCATTTATTATAATTTCAATATTTTCATCTAAATTTTTAATTTCTAAATTAATTTCTAAATTTTGTTGAGATTTATAAGTGTATTTTATTGAGTTTTCAACTATTGGTTGTAATATTAATTTTGGTATTTCCATCATTAATACGCTATCATCAACATAAATACTATATTTTAATCTTTCTTGATATCTTATTTTTTGAAGTTCCAAATATGAATTCAAGTAATTTATTTCATCACTTACACTTGAAAAAAATCCCTTAAAATCAATTGTATATCTTAAAATTTTTGATAAATTCATAATATATTTATCAGCCGATTTAATGTCAAAATATATCAAATATCTTAGGGATTCTAAAGTATTAAATAAAAAGTGGGGGTTAAATTGTGTATTCAAAAATTTTACTTGATCCACATCGCTTAAATATGAATATTGTTGATTTTTTGCAATAAGCATATTTATTTCATTTAACATATTATTGTAGTCTTCATCAAGATGTTTAAGTTCTTCAAATAATTCAGATTCTATATTATCATCTTTATCAAATTTCTTTCCTCTTATATTTGAAATCATAATATTTAATGATTTCATATTTTTTTTAGATAAAATATCCCAAGTAATTACAACAGTTAAAAATGTCAAAACAGATAATAAAATAATACTGAAAAGCATAACCCAACCAAAACTCACTATTGGGGTAATTTTATTAACCGTGGCAACTCTCATATCTAAATTTCCTATGACAGATTCAATATAATAAAATTTATCATTATTAATTTTTACTAAATTATTTGATAATCTCTGCCCATTAAATTTATAAACCTTACCAATTATATAATCATTATTTGAACTTATTACTTGATTAAATTTCCCGATTATAAAATTAATTGTATTATTATTAGAATTTAGTATTCTAGACATACTATTTAAATCAATATCAATAATTATTATATATTCTTTATTATTAATTTTTTCTTTAATTTCTACAAATTGCTGAATTTTTTTACTATTAAAACTTGTTATAAGTGAAATATTGTTTTCAATTTTAACTGTCTGCCAAATATTTATATTTTTATAATTTACTAAATTCTCGTCATAATTCTTCGAAGTAAAAATTGAATTGTACTTTTCATTAAACACAACTAGATTTACATCTATTTTAAGAGAATTTTTTAATTTATAAAATTCATATAATATATTTGCTCTATTTATATCATTATTAAAGCCCTCCTTATATTTTTTTTTAATAAAATCTCTTGAAAAATTTATAATTTCACTATAATCCTTATTAATTATATTACTAACTTCTATATTAGAATTATTATTAATTTTTTGCTCATTAAATCTAACCAAAGATATAAATAAAATCATAATTAATATTATTAAAACTATTATTGGTATTATGCTATATTTATATGCTAATTTTCTATTGTATTTTTTAAATGTATTTTGATTATCTTTCATATGTATATTATATCAAAAATATAATATTAGGAATAAATGTTTATTTCTAAATCTACAATATTTTACGAAATATAAAATACTATTTCGGTTTTTCCCATACGGGCTATCACATTAAAGCTTAACCCAGCAGCCTCTTTTAATTCAGTTTTATTCATATTTTTATCTATAAGTAGTTTCCAAAGATTATTATAGCAAACCGGCATTTTAATACCTCCTAAAGTAAATACTACACAGTTATGGTTTATTTAATTATAACATAATAAATCTTTTTTTTAATATATCTCACGATATCATTAGATATTCTCTCCACTTTATCATAAAAAAACAGGAATGCATACAAATCGTATAAATTCCTGTTTATATTTTACATTGAAATTTCTTTTTTTCCTGAAACTTTGAAGAATAACATTAATGATACTACTGTTAGCACAATTAATATAGTTGCTAAAGCTGCAGCATTACCATAATTTCCTCTTAAAACTTCAGTGTAGATACTTACTGTCATTGTCTTGGTTTTTGGACTATATAGCAAGATTGATGTTGATAATTCTGATAATATATAAATCCAACTTAATATTGCTCCTGAAATTACCCCTGATCTCATCATTGGTAAAATAATTTTAGTAAATGACTTCATAGGAGATGCACCTAAGTTTTCGGCGGCCTCTTCTATTGAAGGACTGATTTGGTATAAAGCTGTAACTGAAGATCTGATTGTATATGGTAATCTTCTAATTACAAAAGCTATTATCATTATCGTAGCGGTACCACTTAATAACAATGGTTTTGAACTAAATGTTGATAATAATGAAATACCCATTACCGAACCAGGAACGATATATGGTAACATTGATAAAACATCTAATGCTTGTGACATATTATTTCTTCTTTTAACAGCTACATATGCAATTAATACTCCCATTATCAATATTATAATTATCGCAATAAACGCAAGTATGAATGTAGATGTAATTGATGTACCTAATCTACTAAAAGCATTTCTATAACTATCTAAAGATAATCCTTTTACAAATATGGAACCTCGTGTTTTTCTAAATGATGTATATATAACATATAGCAACGGTGCTATAGACACAAATACGTAAAAATAGACATATAAATGTGCAATTATATTTTTTAATCCTGTTTCCTTCTTAGCTTCAATTGGGTGTAATGCACTCATTGAAAATGCTTTTTTTTCAGCTATATATTTTTGAATTAAAAATATTGTAATAGCCATTATAATTACTACTACTGAAATTGCAGCAGCAAAAGCTGTATCTCCTCCAATTTCTCCAACAAACTGATTATATATCATAACCGGAACAGTTTGATATCCTTCACCTATTAACATCGGAGTACCAAAGTCAGCAAATGCTCTCATAAATACAAGTAATGATGCTGATAAAATTGATGGAATCAATAGCGGAACAAATACTTTCATAATTCTTTTAAAACCGGTCATTCCTAAATTTTCTGCAGCCTCAACTAATGATTTATCTATATTTTTCATAGCTCCCATAAGGTACATATAAATTAATGGTACCATTTGAAGAGTAAGTACCAG
Organism: Helcococcus sp. KG196; assembly: GCF_046035495.1. Lineage (NCBI taxonomy): Bacteria > Bacillati > Bacillota > Tissierellia > Tissierellales > Peptoniphilaceae > Helcococcus > Helcococcus sp. KG196. The sequence goes on along the minus strand of NZ_JBFNFI010000001.1, from coordinate 13,484 downwards.
CAAAATACCATGAAAGCCATAAATGCTTATACCCGTAACACCTATACTTCTCAATGATTTTGTTATAACTCCGGATCTTCCTAATAAAAGTACCCAAGAGTACGCACCAATAAAAGGAGGACTCATTGATGAAATAAGAATCAAAATTTGAATAAATGAAGATCCCTTAATTTTTACAGTTGTCATAAAATACGCTAATGGGAATGCCACAATCGCACACGCAATTGTTGTTGCAATTGTAACTAAAAGTGAATTTATCAATGTTTGGGAATAATATGATTCTCCGAAAAATCTCTTAAAATAAGCTAAAGAAAATCCTTGTCCTTCTACATAAAAACTTGATTTTATAAGTCCAAATAAAGGAACTATTAAAAATAATACATACAAAAGAATAAGAACAATAGTAATTACAGACCAAATACTTTTAGATTTTCCTTTAGTTTGCATCGTTTTCTACTCCTTTTGTTATACTTTTTTCTGTGTCAAAATCAAATATATTTATTTTATCCATTTTAACTGTAAGGACAACTTCTTCACCTATTGGAATAATATTTGAAAGTGATGATTCCTGGATAACTTCCACTCTTTCTCCATTTGTTAACTCTACAAAATAGTGAGTATTAATACCTAAAAACATATTATCAATTACTTTTCCTTTTAGCCCATTACCTTCTCTACTTATTACAAACTCTTCAGGTCTAATTGATAATTTAACTTTTTTAGGTGTTTCAATAATTATATTTTCCGATTCAACTTTATAATTGTCAGAAAATACAATATATTTTTTACCTTTTTCAACTTCAATATTTCTTGAAATAATATTTGTACGACCTATAAAACTTGCTACAAATACATTCGCAGGTCTGTGATATATGTGTTGTGGAGTACCGATATGTTGAATTACCCCATTATTCATTACAGCAATTCTATCAGAAACTGCCATAGCTTCTTCTTGGTCATGAGTAACATATACAGTTGTAATCCCTACATCTTTTTGAATTCTTTTAATTACATTTCTCATTTCAACTCTTAATTTTGCATCTAGATTTGAAAGAGGTTCGTCCATCAATAATACATCCGGTTCAATAACAATAGCTCTAGCAAGTGCTATTCTTTGTTGTTGTCCTCCAGACATATTTTCCGGTAAAGAGTTTTTTAAATTTGAAATTTTTACAGTTTCTAGGATTTTATCGACTCTACCTTCAATAACATTCTTTTCAATTTTTCTAGTTTTTAATCCAAATGCAACATTTTCACCGGCTGTCAAATGTGGAAATATTGCATAATTTTGAAATACCATACCTATATTTCTATCTTTAGGAGCAACATCATTTATTCTCTTATCTCCAAAATAAATATTTCCTCCTTCAATTGAATTAAAACCAGCAATCATTCTCAACAAGGTTGTTTTTCCACAACCTGAAGGACCCAATAGAGTAAAAAACTCTCCCTGATTTATCTCTACAGATAAATCAGGAATTATTGTTTTACTTCCATATCTTTTTATTAAATTTTCACACTTAATTACTGTACTCATTTTAACCTCTTGTCTTTACAAGTATATTTGTGTATTTTTTAATAATATTTTCTCTATTTTTCTTTACATATTCTTCATCTTCTTTTATAGTTTTAATTTTATCTAATGGTGTCATATAATCACCTGTTTTTGCATCTTTTCTTAATGCTCTATTTGTTAATTGTGAACCAAAAGCATCTTGAGCTTCTTTGGAAATTACAAAGTCAACAAATTTCTTAGCATTTTCCATATTTTTTGCACCTTTAATAACTTCTACCCCTGCATCTAGATATACTGTACCCTCTTTTGGATATATAACTTTAACCGGTGCTCCATCTCTAACATATGCTGCTGATGGATCTTCATATGTTAAACCAACAGCATATTCCCCATCCGCAACACCTTTATGAACTGCTGAAGATGAATTTAAAATTTTACCATCAATATTCTTTAATAATTGTTCAACAAATTTCCATCCAGTTTCATTTTCATAATCTCCACCCATTGCTAACAATTGATTTGTCAATTGAGCAAATGCTGATGATGAATTTGAAGCATCAGCTGATGCAATCTTACCTTTTAATTTAGGATTTAATAAATCAGCATATCCTTCAATTTTAATATCCCCAATCAATTCTGTATTTACTAAAATAACAGAACCATCAGCTGTATATGGCGTTAAGAATCCGTCTACATTTTTATGATCTGGTAACATATCTTTGTCATTTGGTGATACATATTGTTCAAATAAGTCTTTCTTTTCTCTTATTGTTGATTTGCTTCCACCAAATAATACATCTCCTAATGGATTTCCTTTTTCAGCTTCGATCTTTGATAATAATTCACCTGTACCTGCTGAAATAACTTCAACTTTTATCCCCGTTTTTTTTTCAAACATTGGGATTATTGTCTTCATTATATTTTCTGTATTCGGTGAATATACAACAAGTTTACCCTTATCGCCTGTTTTCTTACCATCGCCTCCTTTACTACATGCAACTAGTGAAAAGACTAGTATTAGTGACATTACCAATGCAAATATTTTTTTACTCATAGTTTTTCTCCTTATATTTTTATCTTATGTAAATAATAATACATCATGAAAACAATTTCCATGATGTATTGTTTTAAATTGTATAAAATTGTTCATAAAAACTTTTATGTATAAAATTCTACAATTAAAAATTGTAATATCATAATATTTTTATATAATTAATTATAACTTAAGCATTATAATTTTTTTAACATAATTAAACTTTTCTATTAAATAATCTTATTCCATATATTGCAAGTACTAACGAAATAAATAACATTAATACAATTGGAATCACATAAATTTTTCCACTAATAATAGAATTTTGAAGATAATAAAGTGGCGATATATAAGCGATAGTTTTCATCCAATTGGCCATATGTTCAACCGGAAATAAAATGCCGGAAAATAACCCTAACGGAAATATAATTCCTGTTGAAATTATCCAGATTATCCCCTCATTCTTTATTATAGATGATAAGAAAATATAAAGTCCCATTGAAATAAACATTGCAATAGTAAACAAAATACCAAGCTGAATAATATTAGATTTACCTAAATCAAAACCTGCAAATTTATAAAATAACAGTATCAATAAATTTGCTATTTCATACACAAATATGATGGCTAAACTTTTACCTAATATATATGAGCTTAACTTTGTCTTGGAATTTTTTACTCTTAAAACAATACCATTATCCTTTTCATTAATTAAAACTGTAGCAAGTAGGGATGCCGATGTTAACAGCTTAAAAAGAATAATTCCAACAGAATAACTAAGTTTCGCTTTTTCATTAAACAAATTACTGTTTGAGTTGCTGTTATCTATTATAGGTATTAATGGATTATTCGATATACTGCTATAATATTGCAAGACATTTCCCGCTCCATCCGTCTTTACTACCAAAGTCCCTTGAGAAATTCCAAGAAAATAATCTTTTTCATCTTCCTTAAGCTTCATCATTTTAACATTCGCTACATTCGGGGCTTTTTCTCCGATATAACCCACAACAGGAACATCGGAATATGCAAGGGTAATACTTACAAGTAAAATCATTAAAATCGGCATAATAATCATTGAAGAAATAAATCCTTTGGTATTTCTAAGAATTTTAAAAGTAAACTTAAATGCATGCACCATTCCTCATCCTCCTTCCTATTAATAAAATAAAGGTTATGACAAATGTAAAAAATATTAAAATCCATATTAGCAAATCATTTCCAAAATTTATTTGAATTAAATCCTTAAATATTAACCTGTTAGCAATTGTCAAAGGCGACAAGTACATAAGTAAATCCATAAATTTTGTATTTGATAAAACAGATGTCAAACTCAAAGCTCCACCAAAATATCCCATAAGCATAACAATCATCATAATAGTATTAGAAAGTATTGCCTTATTATAAACTGAAAGTCCAAAAAACAATCCTAAACTAATACTAATAATTGGAATGCTTAAAAAAATACATATCGAGTTTATAGGAAAACAGATATCAAACAGCAATCGATACCCTATTACATTGCTTGTAATCATAATAAGGGAAAAAACATAATGTATAAAAAATTTTATCAAAACAAAATTACTCTTACACACAATCCTGTCCCAAACATGAAGTTTTCTTTCCTCAAAAATACTTAGTCCTGCCAAAACTGCCGACATCATTAACATAAAATTAAGTTCACTAACCGCAAACTGTACTTTGGAATTCAATAATATCCCATCATACATAACAACTTCTTTGACGGTATCTACAGAAAATGAATTTTGAATATGCTGTGATAAATAGTTCTTTGTACCCTCACTCATAATAAAGGCAAGAACCATCGGCAAGAACATAATTATAAAATATATCGGATTTTTTATAATTCCTTTTATTTCTTTTTTAAGCATATCACTCACCGCCCTTACGCAAAACCTTTACGAAAACATCTGATAAATCAGCCTGTTTATTTTCTGTATCTGAAATTTCCTTGATTAACTTTTCGGTTTCTCCTTCCAATATAAGTTTACCTTTATCTAAAAACATAATTTTATCACATAAATACTCAACCTCATCCAAATAGTGAGAAGTGTAGATGATATTTAAGCCGCTATTTTTCAATTCCTTAAGATATGCCAATATTTCCTTTCTGGAAATAGGATCAATTCCAACACAAACTTCATCACAAATTAATAGTTTAGGATTGTGAACAAGCCCAGTTATTAAATTTAATTTTCTTTTCATTCCACCGGATAAATCCCTTGCTTTTGTATATATTTTTTCCTTAAGTCCTACTTTTTCTATTAATAAGATGCTTCTTTCTCTTGCCTCTCTTTTATCCATTTTATATATAGAAGCAAAAAACAACATATTATCCATTACAGAAAGTTCAGGGTATATGGCAAGCTCTTGCGGAACATAACCAATATCCCAAATACTTAAATCTGCGTAATTAAGCTCTCCTTCAAAGGATACATTTTGTGTAATGCAATTAATCAATGTGCTTTTACCGGCACCATTAACACCTAATATCCCATAAACATTTCCATTTTCAAAATTATACGAAAAATCTATGAGAGCAAGAAATTTTTTATATCTCTTTGTTATATGCTTAAGTTCAATCATAACCATACCCCTTCTCATATTTAAAAATGTTTTTTGCAGAACTTTTTGGAAATGTAAGTTCCTATAATTGAAACAACAACGATAGTTACTGCAATTATAACCATCATAGGTATTGTCTTAAGTTCTTGCATTTTCATTGCATAGTCATGCCCATACATTTTTTTAATCATTTCTAATTGTTGTTCTTTAGTAATTATATAAGGAATTACGGTACCTCCTATATAATAAGCCAACATCGTCACAACAAATGATAAAGTCAGACCTTTAAATCTATTTTTAGTTTTCGCTAATATCAATTCAGCAATTATTCCCGCAATAACCATCATTCCAATGTAATAAGGCATAAATCCACCTAAACCCCATATTACACAGTAAATTAATATAGCCCATTTCTTTTGAACTTTAGCTCCTGTTAATATAAATGGAAATGCTAAAAATAAACTTTGTACAATTGGTGAAATTAAAATTGTATACGGTGTAAATAAGAAAGGCATCGGTATTAAGTACATAAATAAAATTCCTAATACCGAAAAAGCCGCCACTAATACTAAATCTTTAACTGTTAATTTGTTATTCATTTTATTCCTCCTATAATTAAAAATATATAAATTGATATATACATAGTACATAACATATAATCTGTGATTTTAAAATCTACATCTGTCAACAGGGTTCTTTCTTTGCCTATTATCATTCCTTTTGTTTCAATACCTAAAGATAAATTTTCCGCACTTCTTATTAAACTGAAAACAACAGGTACAATGATAAATCTCAAAATTGCTGCCGGATTTTTGTTTTTAATCAGCTTTCTAGTTTTAAGACTCATATAAGCTATGGAAAAGTCATTCCTCATTGACGGAAACAATCTCATGAACGAGATAATCGGTATGAGGATGTAATCTGTCAACTTTACTTTTTCTAAGGCTTCTATAATTGTTATAAGCTTTGTGCCGGCTGTTAAATTCTTTATGGTGTAACCGCATAACATACCTCTTACAATAAAAATCTCAATAAAAGCTTGATAATATAATGGAAAAAATATCTTTAGCTTACTTATCACGAAATAGGTTACCGCCATTTTTATTGCAAGCATATAATTTTTATTAAACAAAAATACTATAGCTACTATCCCCATTAAATATATTGAACTTTGATTTGACGGATAAAAAAATATAGCATTTGCAACTGTAAAAAATACAATCAAATTTATGATAGGATTAACTTTTGAATAGTCTGTTTTTTTCTTTTCTGTAGAATATTTGTTTTTTACATTTTTTGCGGATTTAAGCTTATCTATCATTTCATTAAAATCATTTTGATTAACAAGCCTTCTATGTGCGATTACCGTTGCTCCTTCCAAAAGAATATATTCATCAGCAACTTTTGATAAAAGCTCTAAATCATGCGAAATTAAAATAACAATTTTTCCTTGTTCTTTCATTTTATTTATCAATCTACAAATACAATTCATTCTTTTCAAATCTAGCCCACTGGTAGGCTCATCCAAAATTACAATTTTATTATTACTTATATATGCTAAAAGCACTGCCAATCTTAAAATTTGACCTCCTGAAAGTTTAGATGGATGCCGATTTTCTAAGGCATCCATATCCACCATTTTAAGTAGATTATGAATTTCTAAATCATTTAATTTTTTGTTTTGAAGAATAATCTCATCTTTTACTGAAGCTGTAACCATTTGATGATAACAATCTTGCATACAAAAATATGAATTTTTTATTCTATCTTTTTTTGAAATTATGTTATTATTAAAGGCAAAAACAGCTTTTTTATTATCAATCAATCCTGCGATTAGCTTACCTAATGTACTTTTTCCCGAACCATTCAACCCTATAATTGCCGTTACCTTATTAGATTTAATTGATAAAGATATATCCTTTAAAATCTCTTTATAATTGATAGTATAATTAAGATTTAAAATTTCTAATGTATCATTTGTTTTTCTATAAAAATGTTCTTTAATGTTTGAAAAAGCTATATTTTCACTTCTAATTTCAAATCCATCGCCATTTATCAAAGTTCCATCTTGGATTACATAAACTTTATCACATACATCTTTCAGATAACCGACTCTATGTTCCGCAATAACTATTGTTACATTACTATTTTTAAGTTCAATAATATGCTTTTTTAATTCATCTATTTCATTAATATCTAAATTTGCAGTAGGCTCATCCATAACAATTATTTTAGGAGCTTTAATATAGGAACTTAAAACACTGAGTGTTTGTGCTTCTCCACTTGATAAATTCAAAATATTTTCGTGTAATAATAACTCAGAATATCTATCTTTTAGTAAAGTAAATTTATTTTCAATTTCTGCTCTACTTTTTCCGATACATTTTGAAGAGTATTTACACTCATCATCTGCATTAGAAAATAAAAATCCATTTTTAGGATTTTGCAAAATGCTACTGACATACTTTGAATTAAGTCCGGCAAAGCTATTTTCATAACCATAGAAATCTGTCTTAAAACTTCCTGTAACATTTCCTTGAAATACACTGGGGCAAAGTCCATTTATAACTCTGAGCAATGTGGTTTTCCCACAACCGCTCAGCCCTGTAAAAACAACACACTCTCCTGATTTTATTTTTAAATTTATACCTTTCAAGGTCGGATTTATTTCTCCCTCATAAGTGAAAGAAAAATCCTTAAACTCTATCACTTTCCCACCTCCTCTCTCAGCGAATATTTTGCGTTTAATATTCATTGAAATGATTATAACACTTTTTTCTTAGAAAAGTCAATGAATATAATTATCTTTAGATTCATTGACTTTATCTTTCATACTTGCTAAAATATAAGTATAATTTTTCGATAGGAGATGAACCAATGCCTGCTAACTTTACAAAAGAAGAAAGAGCTGCTTTAATAAAAAAATTCTACAAGCAAGGATATATTCTTTTAAAAAAATTCGGATATAAAAAATTAAAGATTGTTGATATTGCTTCCTCTGTTGGAATCGGCACAGGAACATTTTATAATTTTTTTAAAAGTAAAGATGAATTTATTATTTGGCTTATAAATAAAAGAAAAGATGAAACAGTAAAACAATTCTTATCAATATCTAAAGAATATTCAAATGAAATTCCTATGGAAGTGTTTGAAAAATTTTTATTTGATACAATATCACATAATAACATTTACAGATGCCTTACTCAAGATGACTACAATATACTACAAGAAAAATATGGCCTTCTTGATAATCGAAATGAAAAAATAGAAGAAAACGCTAAATTTATGATGAGTAAACTTGCAACTACTAAATCATTCGATAATTTCTTTCTATTTTCAGAAGCTTATACAATAATAATTATAGGTACATCTGATTTAAATAAATTAAATACTAAATTTACGGACAAAGCAGTAAAAAGACTTATTCATTCGGCTTGTCAATTTATATACTAAAATAAAATTTAATTACAAAAAACATATATCATACCTTTTAACTCCTCTGTTATAATAATAAAATTCTATCACTTACTCAATATTTAAAAATAGACAATTAACAAAGACGATAGTTTTTTCTCTATCGCCTTTGTTAACTTTTTATATGAAATTTTTCTTCACAAAAACAAAATCTATTATCCCTCTCTTATAGCAATCATCACCCCAACTGGTGCAATAGCACCATGCACTAATTTCATTTCAAATACTGAAAATCCATATTCCTCAATAAAATTTTCAAATTGCTTTTTATCCCATTCTTGATGCATCTTAAATCCCAAAATAGACATAATATTTTTTATAATTTTTCTCTATTTACCCTCTTTGAACAGAAAAGTAGGAGCAAATGAAATACCATTCGGTTTTAGTACCCTATATATTTCCTTCATTGCCTTATATGGATTAGGCATAATATGAAGTGCATTAGCAATTAAGACACAATCAAATTTTCCATCCTCAAAAGATAATGATGTTGCATCGGCAATTTCAAATATAAGGTTTTCGTATTCTCCACTCTTCTTTGCCTCACAAATCATCTGTTCCGAAAAGTCTGTTCCAATCCAACTTTTGGTATACTTTGAAAGACTAAAAGAAAGTTGTCCTGAACCGCAAGCAAGTTCTAGTAAATTCATGTTTTTATTCAAATGAGGATAAATATATCTGCAAACTTTCTCATAAACTCCTTTATCCTTCTTCATAAAAGGAGCATACAACCTAGCAAATTTATTCCAAAATTTTTTATTGCTTTTTCTATCATTTTCAAATCTACTTTTAATATAAAATTATCATATTCTAGGTATAAATATCAAAAAGCTGCCTAAATACTTAATATTAAACTTATTTGAATCAAAATTATATTTACTTTACATCATTTACACTGGATTTTAAAATTCTATTTATCTAATTTTTTCTTTTACGTTAAAATCTAAAGGTTTGTTTATAACTTTTTTATAAACGACCATATATATTTCTTCCTTATCTCCGTTTATATTTTTATTATTCATAATTATTATTTTTTCTATCCAATTATTCTCTGTTTTCATATTTACTCCTCCTCAATGTTTATTCATTTATTTTATAAAAAATGTAAATTAAACAAAATATACAAACGGATATAGTATATAATAAATTTGCCATTATACACTCCTTTATTCTCAACTCTTCTTAACTTTTCTAAACTCTCTTATTCCATGCCATTATAGCATATTCTTCTGTCGGTTCATGTCTTGATGTTGCCATGCATTCTCCACATTCAACAAAATACATTCTACCAACATATTTGTTGTAGTATGTTCTAATTGAGGGCTTGTTCCATTTATTACCACAGAAAGGACATTTTTTAAATTTATCATCAAAATTGTTATTCATTTTCTCAACTCCTAAAAATAAGTATTAAAAAAGCACCTCTAACATTTTAGTTATTTGTGCTTAGTTATTTTGATTTATTTTTACTATTTTTATTTTTTTTCTTTTCTTCTGTAGCGATAATTTTTTTGTAATAATCTTCCAACATTTTTTCAGCGTCTTTATTATTTTTTGTCGTATTTAACATATTATTCTCCTATTACATTTAATCCCTTAACTTTTTTTAAAACTTCTCTTACAACTTTATTATATCCCAATTGCTCGTTGTTTTCAATAACAGAACTGAATTTTTTTACTGCTCGATTATATTCCGTATAATATTTTTTGAAGTTAAAATCTTTTGATTTTTCTAGGTATAATATATCTCCATTATGTTTCACAATTCCCATTAATTTCGTTTTAGGATGGGTTGCAAAATACGCTAAATCTTTATTTGAGAAAAATTCATTGTTAGGATGATTATGTAATACATATTTATAATCAAAGCTCCCTAAATCTAATTCACTTTCGGTACCATAAATTTTATAAATTTTTTCTTCAAATCCATTAAACATGAATGCTACCTCCATTGAATTATTAGAATCTCTAGCTTCGATTAACAATTCCTTATTGAATTTTAACAGTACGTCATTTTCAGCTTGAGTTAAATTGTCAACATTAGGTCCATTTAAATTATTCACAACATTATCATTAATCGGATAAATCTTATTCCCATGTCCGCTTGAAATATGATTATTCTTCCCTTCAATCATCCTCATCAACTCATCTTCGCTATCATAATCCAAACCTTCAAGCATATCACTTAAATGTGATCTGCAATAAGGATGAAGCGGTGGAGCATTTACTCCAATTTTTATTTTATCAATAGGAATAATTCTTTGGTCGTGATCCCTACACACCTTTGAAGTCCTCTTATCCAAGGTTGCTTCAAACTTTTTAGCAAGTATTCCACGTCGTTTACTGTCATCTAATTCTGCTGTATTTACAACGTATGATGTTAATATCCAAGTTCATGTTGCTCTCGCATTTAATTCTAGTTTATCAGTCCACTTTCTATCGCATTTATTTTATATTTTTCAGATATTTCCTATCCTAATTTTCCCTTGTATACCTTAATCCATACAATACAAGACTTCTTCTGTTTTTTTTACAAACATTACCATTGTTAAAAACTTTAATATTTTTCTTGTTTAGATATAGATTTATCATTCAATTCTTTCATTCGTTCGTCTGTCCAAGATTTAACTCCTTGATTTTTTACGATATTTTTATGTATTATTAACCGTATTTTTAAATATCCATAAATGTATCTTTCATGACTAATCCCTTACCGGTTTCGCTAAAATGCACTATAACTTTGTAGTTGTTTTCTCAATTTTTTTGCTAAATGTATTCTCATATTTGTTTTTCTCAGCTGTCATTTGTAATCTCCTTCCATAACAATAAAAAAAGAGAAGCAGATTATTCCTCCACTTCTCTTAGTCATATTTAGATTATTTTTTTATAATTGTTCAACGAGCATTGCTATATCTTACTGACCCCGTCCGGTAAATCTTACACTTTTTCTTCAAATGTAACCTTATCTTTTAATTTTTTTTTCTATATCTCTTTTTCAGTATATAATACGGTATATTTTAACTATTTGACTTGACTCATCAGGAATGTAAAATACAAGATAGTTCTCAATAGGTAAAACTCTGAGCCCTTTGTCTTTCCATTCTTGATAATCACATAATCTATGCCTGTTTGGAAATTCATCAAGAAATTTAATAGCTTTCAATATTCTATACAATAACTTTTCAACAATATTGGATTCTAATAATTCATCCGAAATATATCTTACAATGCTTATTAAATCTCTTTTAGCATTTTCAGAAAATATTATCTTATATTTCATCTACCTAACTCTTTCTTTAACTCATTTTCTATTTCTTCAAAACTATACGTTCTTCCATTCTCAAAATCATTATGGGCTTTTAGCATTTGCATATTAAATTCTGCTTCTGATAAATTGGATAAAGAAAGAGGCTTTGTATTAGGGATTTTAACTTCAAAAGGCAAACCATTTTGCATTACAACCTGTCTTAAAAAAATAGATACAGCATTTGACATTGGTATTCCAAGCTTTTCAAGCACCGCTTCCGCCTGCTCTTTAATATCAGGTTCTACTCTTACATAAATATTTGATGTTCTTGCCATATATATAACTTCCTTTCGATTTAGATTATATCATTTTTGATTGCTAATAGCAATACATTTGATGAGGTAATTAAAAATAACAAACACTATCTAGCAAATGTAATTTTATATGTCCAGCTTATAGGTGGTAGTTTAAATTGTTATATGAAACTTTTTTACTTTTACTAAATTTTAAGCATACTACTTCAACATTATTCTCTTTATCATATGAAGCTTTTTACTTTTATTTTTATATTCTGTACTATGTTTTATCAATAAGTTGAAATGAAATGAATCCAGGACAAATAATTGATTATTGTATTGAATATAACAACTCAATGATTGAATATAAGAATGTAAGCACAGAGGATAGAGAAGCTAATCAAAATGATTTTGATAAATTTTAATTAGTTGATTATAACATTTCAAAAGTGGTATAATAAATGTAAATATTAAAGTGTTAGGAGGTAATTTATGGAACAATTGAATAATGAAAATAGATTATCTTTTAATATAAAATTAAGCAATCTATTTAACGATTTGAAAAAATATTTATTATATAGCAAAAAAGAAAGAAAAAAAATTTAGATTTTCATAAAATTTTTGTAGAAGAATCTAATAAAGTAAAAGAACCACATGATTATTTTGTATCAAATGTTATTTATGATAAAACTGTGTATAGATATAGACTTGAAAAAAAACACTATAGATTTTTAGTAAGATATGACAAAAAAATATTAAGAAAAAAAATAAAAGAATCATTTAAGGCACTATTCATATAGTGCTTTTTGATTCTTAAATTAGGATACTAGGAGTAGTATCTTTTTTTATTTTAAAAGTAAATGAGGTTCTATGGCTGGTAAAATTAAAGATATAACAATTGAATTTGATGGTAATACTACAAAATTATCCAATGCATTAAAAAATGTTGAAACAAAATCAAGAGATACTACAAAATCATTAAGAAAAATAGAAAAAAGTCTTAAATTTAATCCAGGTAATGCAGAACTGGTAGCACAGCAACAGGTTTAATACCTATACAAAATTACATCATACTCAAACAATTTTGTTAATCTTCACTAGTATCTCATCTATATAATCTCTTGTAGAGGTTTTAAAAGGTCCTCTGAAAAGAGTTGAGGAAACATAGATATTAACCAAACAATATTAATTAGTTCCTCTATAGTTTCGTTATAAGTATGGTTCATAGAACAGGATCTAGCCAAAGAGTCTGACATTTTTCTCCAGTCATAACTCTTTCTTCTAATTCCTCCTAAAGGAAATCCCGTAAAGATTGATTTAGAAATGGAAGAA